>JAKLJW010000001.1:267876-516676 GCA_023150935.1 Candidatus Binatia bacterium
ACTCAGCGAAGCGGTACACGTACTCGTACACGGACTGGGGGCACGCAGCGATGAAGGTGGACCAGGAGGCGTTGGACGTCTTCGAGGAGGTGGCCGTGTACGAGTACGAGTACGTGAACGAGTACGAGTACGCAGGAGAGGCCGGCTCGGCAGCGCCCGCAGGTGGAGTGCCGAACAAGTCACTGCACGCGGCGGCGGGCACCGGGCCATTCTGCTGGATTGAGGCTGCCTCTCGTGCCCGCCCGGTATGTTCACCGGTCCGGGATGGTGAAATAGAAGGTGGCCCCCCGGTCCGGGGCGCTGTGCGCGCAGAGATGGCCGCCGTGGCGGTTGACGATGCGCTGGACGGTGGCGAGGCCGATGCCGCTGCCCTCGAACTCGGCCGTCGAGTGCAGCCGCTGGAAGGGGGCGAATAGCTTGTCGGCGCGGTCCTCGTCGAAGCCCACGCCGTTGTCGCGTACGAAGAAGTGGCGCTCGCCGTCGTGTTCTTCCGCGCCGACGACGATCCGCGCCCGCTCCTCTTTGCCGGTGTACTTCCAGGCGTTGTGCAGCAGGTTGGCCATCAGCACGCGCAGGAGGCGCGGGTCGCCGCGTGCCGTCAGCCCGGGTTCGACGACGACGGTCACCTGCCGTTTCGGGTCGGCGTCGCGCTGCTCGGCGGCCACTGCCTCCGCAAGGGCGCTCAGATCGACGTCGGTAAGCTGCATCTCCATTCGCGCCATGCGCGACAGCGTCAGCAGCGCCTCTATCAGCCGGTTCATTTGCTCCGTGCCGGCGCGGATGCGTGCGAGGTAGTGACGCCCGCGTTCGTCGAGCCGATCGGCGACCTCCTCGCCCAACACCTGGCTGAAGCCGGCGATCGCCCGCAGCGGACCGCGCAGATCGTGCGATACCGAGTAGCTGAACGCTTCTAGTTCCTTGTTGGTCGCTTCGAGTTGTGCCGTGCGCTGCATGACGCGCCGTTCGAGTTCCTGGTTCAAATTCCGGATCGTCTGCTCGGCCTGCTTTTGTTCGGTGATGTTAGTCACCGCGCCGACGTAGCCGACGACAGCTCCGGACGCGTCGCGGTCCGGGGCGGCCTGCGCGAACACCCATGCGACGGCGCCGTCGCTGTGCCGGATGCGGCACTCGGATCGAAAGGGCCGGCCGGTCTGCAAGCCGCTACGCCATTCGGCGGCCAGGCGTTCGCGGTCTTCCGGATGCAAGGCGGCCAGCCATCCGTCGCCGCGAGCGTCTTCCTGGCTCAGGCCGCTAAACCGGCAGCAGCGTTCGTTAATGTACGTGCAGTTTCCACTCGCGTCGGCGTGAAAAATCCCCACCGGCGCGACCTCGGCGAGCGTCTGGTAGCGGTGCTCGCTCGCGCATAGCGCCCGTTCGGCCTCCTTGCGTTCGGTGATATCGACGCCGGCTCCGAGGATCCAGATGGCGCTATCGTCGGGTGCCGGTACACCGACGCAGCGCCATTCGATGATGCGCTCGGTTCCCGACCGGGTGCGCCACGGGTGTTCGTGTGCCGGACAGGGCACCCGATCGACGAGGTTGCCGCTCTGCCGGCGCACGAAATCCGCCCATTGCGTCGGCAGGGGAAGTTCCGCCGCCGGCTTACCCAGCACTTCTTCGCGCCGGTAGCCGCTGACCTGTTCGCAGGCGCGATTGAAGGCAACGATGCGGTCGTTGGCGTCGGCGACCACGATGAGAACGGGGGCCGTTTCGACGACCGCCTCGAGGAACTGGCGGCTGTTGTGCAACGCCTGCTCCACGAGGGCCCGCTGGCGCTCGTTGGCGCGCTCCGCCAGGGCGCGCCGCACGACCGGGGCCAGACTGGCGAGCCGCGCCTTCAGGACGTAATCGGTGGCGCCGGCCTTGAGACTCTCGATCGCCACCTCCTCGCCGAGCGTGCCGGACACCAGGATGACCGGCAGGTCGATCTTGCCTTCGCGCACGATCCGCAGGGCGGTCAGGCCATCGAACGCCGGCAGCCGGTAGTCGGCGAGAATTATGTCGTACCGCGACGGGTCCCCGAGGGCGGCGACAAACCGCGCCCGCGAATCGACCCGGTCCCATTCGCAGACGTAGCCGGCGTCTTCGAGGACGGCGATCGACAGCTCGGCGTCCCGCGGACTGTCTTCTAGATACAGTAGGCGGAGCGACGGCATGAGACGCTATTTGCGGTATTACCTGGGTGCCGCCTCGTGGCTCCCGGCAAGTGGTCGTCGATCGGATGCACGCACGAGCGATTCGTCGATCCGCAGGAAAAAGTCAATAGGTTGTTGGCGATTTCCGTGTCCGGGCCCTCAAGCCCGCTTCAGAGTGAAGGAAAACGTCGCGCCACGGTCGATCTCCCCTTCAGCCCATACGCGTCCGCCGTGGCGCTCGACGATACGGCGCACGGTTGCCAGCCCGACGCCCGTCCCGTCGAAGTCGTCGGCCGAGTGCAGGCGTTCGAAGACACCGAAGAGGCGGTCGGCATACGTGGGGTCGAAGCCGACGCCGTTGTCGCGCACCGACACGACGACCTCGTCGGCGCCGGCGGGCCGCGCTTCGACGGCGATTTGCGCTTGCTCCCGCGGAGCGGTGTACTTGACCGCATTGGCCAGCAGGTTGACGACCACGTGCTGCAACAGCTTCGGATCGCCCATGACCGCCGGCAGCGGCCCGATTTGCCAATCTATTTTACGCCCGAGGGCTTCCTCGCGCAGTTCGTTGTGGGCCTCGCGTACCAGTTCGGCCAGGTCGACGCTTCTGGCGTTCAGGGGCTCCAGCGCCGTGCGGGAGAAGGCGAGCAGGTCCTCGACCATCTCCTCCATGTCCGCCGTCGCCTCCTTGATCATATCGAGGTAGTGGGCGGCCTTGGGGTCGATATCGTCGCCGAGGCGGTTGCCGAGCAGTTTGGCGAAGCCTTCGAGATGGCGCAGCGGGGCGCGCAGGTCGTGCGATACCGTGTACGAGAAGGCTTCCAGTTCGCGGTTGGCACCCGCCAGTTCGGCCGTGCGCGCCGCGACGCGCTGTTCGAGCAGGCGGGCCGTGTTTTCGCGTTCGACGTCGATGCTGTAGCCGAGGCGGGCGGCGAACCACACGATCGCCGTGAGGACCGTGGCACTCATGACCACCATGATAGACAGGCCGAACTCCATGCCGTAGTGTCCGGCGCGCTCGCCCAGCAGGCGCAGCCACCCGAAGAGGACCGGAACGACGAGCGCGGGGGGAATCAAACGGCGCGCCACCGCGCCGCCGCCCCCGGTGCCGGTGAGGACGCGCATGAACCCGCTGTGAGCGCGGGCACACATTATCCCCGCGGACAAGACCAAGAACGCCGCCGCGGTGGGTACCGCCATCCAGAGCGGTAACTGCGGGATGTAAAGCGACGGGACGCCGTACAGGTAACCGACGAGGACGAGAAACGAGATGGCGGCGGCCGCAAGGGCGCAGACCTGAGCCCGGTTGTATCCGGGCGCGGTTTCGGTATCCAGAAACAACAATGCCGCGCCGACGAGCACGAAGTCGATGGCGGTGGGAAGCGCCATCCGGCCCGGGAAAGGGGTCTGGGAAGCTGCCGGCGCCTCCGGGATCAACAGGTTGTCGATGCCGAGGTCGGCGCCGAAGGCGTACTCGCACAGGGCGATGGCGCCGAGGGCGGTGACCAGTGCGGCGCAGAGGCGCGCGATTGGCCGCGTGCGCCGGTCGGAGGCGGCGTCCGCGGTACAGACCAGCGCGGCTCCTGCCAGTACGAAGGCCAGAGCGGAGATCACCTTCATGCTGGGGGTGCCGGGAACGAACTGCTTGAGGAGCGCTACGTCGAATATCCAGCCGGTAAGGACGAGAACTGCGATGCCGATCGCGGCGATACCGCCGGCCGGGGCAATGGCGGCGATGCGAGCGGCGAGCGGGTTGTTGGCTGGAATCATGTGCAGCTGAGGTTGTCGCTCGCCAGACTTAGCGCCGGTTCATTAATCCGGCGACGTATTCCGTTCGTCCCGAGTAGCGCCATCTTTCCGGCGGCGTATCGAGGGGCGGGGCCGCAAAGCCGCTCGCCAGGTTGGCCCCTCGATACGCCCCTGAGAACACGGTGCTACTCGGAGCGAACGGAAAGCGCCGTACGGAATACGTCACCGTAACTGCGCCCACCACTACTTATCAAACAAGAGCTTCACATGGCGAGCGGAAACGCAACGGGCCGTTGCCGCGGCTCTTGCCGCGGCCGATCAGCCGGCCCGGCGCACGGCGGTGTCGCCCTCGGTTTCGGGAGCGAGCCGCTCGATGACGGCATAGAGTTCCGCAGGCCGCACCGGCTTGGCGATGTACTCGTCCATCCCGGCCGCCAGGCAGCGGTCTCGATCCCCCTTCATCGCATGCGCCGTCATGGCAACGATGGGAATGCGATTGCCGGTGGCGGTTTCGCGGGTGCGAATGGCGGCGGTCGCTTCCAATCCGTCGACTTCCGGCATCTGCACGTCCATCAGTACCAGATCGAATTGCTCCCGCTCCAACGCGGCCAGCGCCTCGCGGCCGTTGGCGGCGACCACGACGATATGACCGCGCCGCTCCAGTAAGCGAACGGCGAGCTGTTGGTTGACGGGATTGTCTTCGGCCAGCAGCAGGCGCAGCGCGCGGCGCGGTGGCGGCAGGGGCGCACCGGGCGTAGACGCGGAAGCCGGTGCGGTCGGCGTCGCGAGCCGCGCGGTGCCGACCGGTTCGGGCCGGGTGACGCCGGCCGGCGGCGCTGTCTCGGCGGCCCGGCGGGCCGTCTCGAGCCGCACGGTGAAATGGAAGGTGCTGCCCTGACCGACCAGGCTGTCGACCCAGATGCGCCCACCCATCAGGGCGACGAGACGGCAGCAGATCGCCAGCCCGAGTCCGGTGCCCCCGTAGCGGCGGGTGGTCGAACTGTCGGCCTGCTCGAACGCGCGAAAAATGGCTTCCTGCTTGTCGGGTGGAATTCCGATGCCGGTGTCGCGGGTCTGAACGTGCAGGTCCACTCCGGTCGGACCGCAGGGGTCGGCGGCGACGGAGACGACGATCTGCCCGCGCTCGGTGAACTTGATGGCGTTGCCGACGAGATTGACGAGGACCTGCCGCAAGCGCCCGGCATCGCCGATCAGCCCGTCCGGCACCCCGGCGGCCGTTTCGGAGACCAGCGCAATACCCTTGTGGCGAGCACGCACCGCGAGCGGTCGCAAAGTCGCCTCGAGCAGATCGGAAAGACTGAACGGAGCGGGATCGAGGGTCAGCATGCCGGCCTCGATCTTCGAGAAGTCGAGGACGTCGTCGACGACGGTCAGGAGCGCCTCTGCGGAGCTTTGTACCAGCTCGAGGTATTCGCGTTGCTCACCGCTCAGGGCAGTGTGCAAAGCCAGCTCGGTCATGCCGATGATGCCGTTCATCGGAGTACGAATCTCGTGACTCATGTTGGCCACGAACTCGCTCTTGGCGCGGTTGGCGGCCTCCGCCGCATCCTTGGCGACGCGCAGGTCCTCCTCGGCGCGCCGTTGCTCGATGAATCGACCGACGTGCATGCCGAGCTCTTCGAGCATCCGCAGGAAGTCATGGTCGGGTGCGCCTTCGTGGCGGGCAAACCATTCGATCACGCCGGCGACGGCTTCGTCGACGCGGATGGGAAAGGCGAACACGGCGCGCAGGCCGAGCCGGTGCGCTATGCGGAGGCGTGGAAACTGGTCTTCCGCGAGTTCCGCGATGTCAGTGATCCAGGCAGGTTGGCCGGAAGCCAACACGGTGTTCGGTATGGAGGGGCCGGCGGCGAACTCACCGGCGAGGGTGGCGGCGCGCAAATCGTCCAGTCCCGACATTGGCCTGGTCCAGGTCGAGGCACACCGCAGTCCGCCGGCGGCGCGGTCGAGGTACCAGATCGCGGCGTATTCGGCGTCCATGCACTCGCCGATCGCACGCAGTATCGCCGGCATGGCCTCGGCGCGGGTTGCCGACGTTGCCAGCACGGTGCTGACGGCGTGACGCAGGGTGCGCCGCAATTCGGCGGTTTTCCGGTCGGTGATGTCCTCCAGCGTCCCCACGTGGCAGATCGTGGCGCCGTCCGCCGCGGCGACCGGCGCGACCCGCGCATGTACCCAGCGTACGTCTCCTTGCGGGGTACGCATTCGGAATTCGGCCGAATGCGCCTCGCCTTTGCTCCTCGCACCTGCCCAGTCGGCGTCGACGCGGGGCAGGTCGTCGGGATGGATCGCGCGCTGCCAGCCGCGACCGAGGCTTTCCTCGAGGGTCAGGCCGGCGATCTCCTGCCAGCGCTGGTTCGTGTACATCGCGTTACCGGCGGGGTCGGTCTGGAAGATGCCGATCGGCGAGGCGGTACTGAGGGTACGAAAACGCCGCTCGCTTTCCTGTAAGGCCAGCATGGCCCGGTCGCGCTCTCGTTCGCGCTGTTCGATGCCGGTGCGGTAGCGCCTGAACTCGTAAGCGATGCACAGCGAGACACCGAAGGCGGTCAGCGCCATGACCAGCGGTGCCTGCGAAAACGCGGCGAGGCTGCCGGTGACGACGAACACGGTGATCGCGAGCATGACCGTTGCCATTGCGGCGCAGATCGCCTGGGCGCGCAGCCCCCATGGCACCAGCGTCCCCGTGAACATGGTGAGGACGGTGGCCACCATCGGCGCGGTCGCGAAATCGCCCCGGGTCATGCACGACACGCCGGATTGGGTCAGAACGATGGCGCAGTTGGCGAGGCCGAACCAGAGCACGTGCCGGCGGGGCCGCGGGAACCGTAGAGCGATGAAACCGGCGAGGAACAGGAACTGCCCGACGAGGCTGAGAGCGGTCAGCCGCACAACACCCCCGGGGGACACCCGCGTGTCGAATGGCACTTCGATGGCGAGGGCGATGAACCCGAGCAGGCTGACGGCCAGCCCGACGCGGATGCGGCGGACGAGCAACCCGTGAATCGCCTCGCGCCCCACCCCGGCGCCTTCTTCGAGTGCCCGCGCAGGCATGTCAAATGCCTATGCAATGCATCCGGCATGCCACACAACACCGATAAAGCGCAGCATGCTCCTGGCTCGTAGCCACTGCCTTAGCCGTCGGAAAACCAACACCGGGCGCTGCCGCAGCAGAATCATGACGGCGATAGCGCCGGGCGCGCACGGATATTGCCCTCGATCCGGGACTAATTTCTCCGCGTCGAACGCGCGGCGACGCGGAGGGAAGCGGCGGGCAAACGACCGCGACGAATCCGCAGCCTGAACTGCCAGGGAGGGCGTCCGTAAGGATTTCCTGCCCGCTCTTGTTGTGCCCCGTGCTCGTCGTGTCTCGCTGCCTCCGAGGAGGGCTTCTTCTTCCGTCTGGGGTTACTAACCGATCGCCGGGTGGCAGTCCACGTCCGTCGTCGGCGCGGCCCCGCCGCGACGCCAGCGTGACCGTACTTGACCCGCGGCGCGTTGCCAGCGTAACAAGTTCGGGCCGGCGGGCCGAAGTGCCGGTAATGGGGACCGGTGGCAACGGCACGACGACCGCACGGCAGACCGTCGTAGGCGGAACGCGAGGAGCAGTGGAGATTCATGGCGGTCGAGCAAGACAAGCCGCACCATTCGCATCGACGCAGCCTCGCACTGCTTCTTCAGGCGGTCGGCCTGGGGGCGCTCTGGCTGGTGTTTTCGGGCAAATTCGACGTCTTGCACGCCGGCTTCGGGCTGTTTTCGGTCGCGCTCGTGCTGGTACTCACCAACGGGCTGGTCGTCCGCCGGCGTCAAGAGAGCCGGTTGGACGGCGTAGCCGTTAGGCCCGTGGAGGCATGCTTGTATCTCGGCTGGCTCGCGAAGGAGGTGGTGACGGCGAACCTCGATGTGGCGCGTCTGGTCCTGTCCCCGAAGCTGCCGATCGACCCGGTGCTGGTGCGTTTCACCACGAGTCTATCGAGCGCGGTGGCCCGGGTGGCACTGGGCAACTCGATTACCCTGACGCCCGGAACGCTGACTCTGGAGGTCGCCGGGTCGGAGGTGCTGGTGCACGCCATTTCGGTGTCGGCGGCCACAGGGCCGACGATCGACGAAATGGAGCGGCGGTTGGCGCGCGTGTTTGGAGCCGCGACCCCGCCCCCGAAGCTGGAGATGGCGGTGTTTCGTGGGCTGTCGGCCGATCGATCGGGGGGGCCGGCATGAACGGTCTCGTCGTTACGGTGGAAGTCATCCTGGTGGTGGCGATCCTGCTGCCGTTCTATCGCGTGGTGCGCGGGCCGACGGTGTTTGACCGGATGGTGGGTGTCGGGGTTGTCGGGACGAAGACGGTGATTCTGGTGTGTCTGGTCGGTCTTCAGTACGAGCGCCTGGAGATGTTCATCGACATCGCGATGGCTTACGCGATGTTGAACTTCGTCGGCACGCTGGTTGTGGCGAAGTATCTGGACCTGGGACGGGTGGAGCCGCGATGATCTGGTACGTGCTGGGGGTGGCGTTTCTGGCGAGCGGTGTGGTCTTCGCGCTGATCGGGAGCATCGGGGTGATCCGGATGCCGGACTTCTACTCCCGGACGCACGCCGCCAGTAAGCTCGACACGCTCGCCCTCGGCCTGAGCATGATCGGTATGGTGTTTTTCAACGGCGCCGACCTGAACGGTGTCAAGCTGCTGTTGATCGTGGTCTTCGTGGCGCTGGCGAACCCGGCGGCGGCGAACGCGTTGGGGCGCGCTGCCGTCCGGGCGCGACTGGAGCCGTGGGTGCGCCGGCGGCCGGCGAGCGGCACGGAGGACGCGGCGTGATCTTGTGGTTGTTTCTGCTGGCGATCGTCGCGGCGATCGTGGCCCTGCAGGTGCGCGACCTGCTGGCCGCGACGGCTCTGCTCTCGGTGTTCAGTTTCCTCGTCGCGTTACTGTATGCGGGACTCGGTGCCGTCGATGTCGGCTTCAACGAGGCAGTGCTGGGTGCCGGGGTGACCGGAGTGCTGCTCGTCGTGGCGCTATTTCACACGCGCCGGAGGTCGGTGGATTGAGCACGCTTGCCACGCTGGCGATCGCCGCGTTCGGGCTGGTGCTGCTGGCCGCGGGTGCCGGCCTCCCGGTGTTCGGGGATCCGCAGTCCACCGCGGCCCTGCACGTTTCGGCGGCGTACATCCGCGGTTCCTACGCGGACGCCCACACGCCCAACGTCGTGACGACGATGATTGCGGATTATCGCGGTTTCGACACGCTCGGCGAGACGGTCGTGGTATTCACCGCGGGGCTGGCCTGCATGCTGCTCCTGGCGGCGCCGCCGGGTGCCGGCATCCCGGCGATCGGGCGGCCGAAGGACAATGTCATTGCCGAGGTGGTAACCCGGGTAATGATCCCGGTCATTCAGTTGTTCGCGTTGTACGTGGTCTTTCACGGCCACTACAGCCCCGGCGGCGGGTTTCAGGGGGGTGCGTTGATAGCTGCCAGTGTGCTGCTTGCCCGGATTGTGTTCGGGCACGACCGCTCGCAAGCGCTATTTCCGGCCGGGCTCGCCACGCCGCTGGGGCTGGCCGGGTTGCTGGTCTATGCCGGTATCGGTCTGGTGGCGTTGCCGCTCGGGGGCAACCTGCTCGACTACGACAGGATCCCGGTCGATCTTCCGCCCGACGTGCTGCACAACTGGGGCATTCTCGGCGTCGAGATCGGTGTGGCGCTCGCGGTCAGCGGCACGCTCGTGGCGATCTTCGATTACCTCGCGACTGGCGGGCGGTAGGGGCGGCCGGCGGTATGCGCGCATTATTGGTCGAGCGCTGGCCGTATGTCTTGACCGTGCTGATGCTGCTCATCGGGCTGCACGGCATGCTGGTCAAGCGGAACCTGATGAAGAAGCTCATCGGCATGAACATCTTCCAGGGGGCGATCATCCTGTTCTTCATCGTCTACGGGTACAAGACCGGCGGCACCGTGCCGGTGCTGGACCCGGAGATCGGAGCCGACCCGACTCGCTACGACAACCCGATTCCGCACGGGCTGATGCTGACGGCGATCGTCGTATCGGTGGCGACCACGGGAGTTGCTCTGGCGCTGCTGATGCGCATCTACCGGGCGTTCGGCACCATCGACGAGGCGGAGTTGCTCGAGCGGATGAACGGCGGGGAGTCGCCGTAATGCCGGCGCCGAACGAGAGCGTGTTGCCGATCGGCATCTCGGTATTGTTGCTGGTCGGTGCCGTGCTCACTGTCGGCTTCGGGTTGGTCCGGCGCCGATTCGCTTGGCCGGTTGCCTTTGCGACGCTCGTTGGCGTTCTCGCGAACGCCGTTGCGTTGCTCTTGGCGGTACTGGATGCCGGTCCGCTGCGCCACTCGCTGGGAGGCTGGGCGGCGCCGATCGGCATCGAGTACGTCGTCGATGGCCTGGGGGCGTTCGTGGTCACGGTGGTGGCGGGGATCGCGGTGGCGGTCGGATGGTACGCTCGCACGGCGGTGCGTCGCGAGACTCCGGATCGCGAGGTGGCGTTTCTCGGCATGCTGCTGACGCTCCTGCTCGGACTCACCGGCATGGTGCTGACGGGCGATCTGTTCAACCTCTACGTCTTCTTCGAGATCAGTGCGCTGGCCGGTTACGCGCTGCTGGCGGTGGGCGACCGGAAGGCGCCGGTGGCGAGCTTCCGGTACGTACTGGTCGGCACCACGGGTGCGTCGTTCTACCTGCTGGGCATCGGTCTTCTCTACGTGTTGACGGGAAGCCTCAACATGGCCGACGTGGCGCGCCTGTTGCCGTCGTTGCAGGACAACCCGGCGCTGCGCGTCGCGCTGGCCCTGATTGTCGTCGGGGTCGGCGTGAAGATGGCCGTGTTCCCGCTGTTCGGCTGGCAGCCGGACGCTTACACGTATGCGTGCAGCACGACCACGGCGCTGATCGCACCGGTGATGACGAAGGTGGCGGCGTTCGCGCTCCTGCGGGTGCTCTTCTTCGTGTTCGGTCTCGATCTGGTAATCCACTATCTGCCGGCCGGGGCGATCTTTTCCTGGATGTCCGCCGCCGGAATCGTGGTCGGATCCGTGATGGCGATCGCCCAGCGCGACGTCAAGCGGATGCTGGCGTACAGCTCGATCGCTCAGGTCGGGTATATCGGCGTCGGGCTGGGGCTGGCGAATCCATGGGCGCTAACCGGCGCCATGCTGCACATCCTCAACCACGCGACGATGAAGTGCTGCCTGTTCCTGGTTACGGGCAGTGTCGCTCTGCACACGGGTCGGACCGCGGTTGTCGAGTACGACGGGCTCGGCCGCTGCATGCCGTGGAGCTTTGCGGCCTTCACGATTGCCGCGCTGGCGATGGTGGGCTTGCCGCCGACCAACGGGTTTTTCAGCAAGTGGTACCTGATACTCGGTACCATCCGTTCGGGCGACTGGGGATTGGTTGTCGTGGTGGCCGGGTCGAGCCTGTTGACGGCGGTGTATTTTTTCCGCCTGTTGGAACGCGTCTACACCCGCGCCGTGGAGGTGGAGGCAGGTGGGGTGCCAACGGCGGACGCGCCGTTGGGGTTGCGCGTGCCGGCGCTGGCGCTCGGCGTCGGGGTGGTTGTGCTCGGATTGTGCAACGCCTGGTTCGTGACCGAGATCCTGCAGCCGGCCCTGCCGGTGGCGTCGCGATTGCCGGGGATGTGACCGTGGATCCGCACGCCGTTGCCTCCGTTCGTCCGCTGCTCGCGATTCTGGTTTCGTTGCTGGCGGTGCCGCCGATCGTTGCGAGCGATTCGCGGCCGAACTTGCGCGAGGCGTGGAGTCTGCTGGCGGCGACGGCGAAAGCGGCCCTGGTGCTGTCGATGTTGCCGGCGGTGCTGTCGGGCGAGCAGCTCGTTTGTAAGCTCTGGCAGATATCGCCGGGGGTCGAGCTGGCGCTCAGAGTGGACGCGCTGGGTCTCGTGTTTGCGATGGTGGCCAGCACGCTGTGGGTGCTCACGTCGGTCTATTCCATCGGTTATGTGCGGGGTGCGCAGGAGCGCAGGCAGACCCGGTACTTCGCCAGCTTCGCGCTGTGCCTGGCGGCGACCATTGGCATTGCCTTCGCCGCCAATCTGCTCACGTTCCTGGTGTTTTTCGAGATGCTGACCGTCGCCACCTATCCGCTTGTCCTGCACAAGGAGACGCTGTCGGCGCGGCGGGGCGCCCACGTCTACCTCGCCTACACGCTGCCGGCGGGTCTGGCGTTGCTGGTTGCGGTGGGGCTGACGTGGTCGATTGCCGGCACGCTCAGCTTCGTTCCCGGCGGGTTTATCGAGCGCGGCATGGCGGCCGACTCGACGCTGGCGTTGTTGTTTCTGCTTTACGTTCTCGGTGTCGGTGTGAAGGCCGGGTTGATGCCGCTGCACGCCTGGTTGCCCGCGGCCATGGTGGCCCCGACGCCGGTGAGTGCGTTGCTGCACGCCGTTGCGGTGGTCAAGGCGGGGGTGTTCGGGGTGCTGCGGGTGACCGGTTTCGTCTTCGGTCCGGCCTTGCTCGGCGACCTCGGGTTGGGGACCGTGCTGGCATGGGTCGCCTGCGCGACCCTGCTGGCGGCCTCGTTGCTGGCGCTGGCGCAGGACAACCTGAAGCGGCGTTTGGCGTACAGCACGGTCGGGCACCTGGGTTACATCGTTCTCGGCGCGGCTCTGGCCAATGTCTGGAGTTGGAGCGGTGCCGTCCTGCACCTGGTGTTTCACGCGACGATGAAGATCACGTTGTTCTTCTGTGCGGGGGCGATTTACGTGCGCACGCACCACGAAAGCATCCGCGAACTCGACGGTATCGGCCGGCAGATGCCGGTGACGATGGCGGCGTTTGCGATCGCCAGCCTCGGCCTGGCCGGGGTGCCGGGTGTGAACGGGTTCCTCAGCAAGTGGGGCCTGGCGTCGGGGGCGATCGCGGCGGAGCAGTGGTGGTTCGCGGCCGCGCTGGCCTTGAGTGGCGTGCTCAACGCCGCGTACTTCTTCCCGATCGTGCATGCGGCGTTTTTCCGGCGCAGTCCGGCGTATCCGCGCTTCGGCGAGGCGAGTCCGCTGCTGGTCGTGCCGCTGGTTGTCACCGCGCTGGCGTCATTGTTGCTCGGGATCGTTCCCGACCTCGGGTTGCGGGTATGGACGCTCGCGCTCGGAACGGCGGCGCGAGTGACGGGGGGAGCGCTGCCATGAAGTTGGCGTCGCCGAGCCGGCGCGCCCGCTGGGTTGCGGCCGTCGCGGGTGCCCTGGCCGTGGCCCTGCCGGTGGCGTTTCATGTCGAGCAACACTATCCGTGGGACGCGATTCCTGGGTTCTACGCGATTTACGGTGCGCTCGGGTGCGCCGCGCTGGTGGCGGCGAGCAAGTGGCTCGGCAAGGCATTGCTGCAGCGGCCCGAGGACTGGTACGGCCGCGACGATATGCCGGGAGGACGAGAGCGATGACGGCGTTGCCCCCGGCGCTGCTGTTGGTCGCCGCGGCGCTGCTGGTTGCCGTGTTGCCGCGTGTGGCGCGCGGGGCGGTCTGCATCGTCGCCCCGTTGGGCACTCTGACGTACATCGTTACCGCGGTCCCCGCGGGTACGCGGATTGGGTACCCGTTTCTGGCCTACACGCTCGAGATCGTTCGTGCCGACCCGCTGGCGTTGTTGTTCGGCGGCATCTTCTGCGCGATCGCCGCGATCGCGGCGCTGTACGCGTGGCACGAGGGAGATGTCCTGCAGCAGGTGGCGGCGCTGCTCTATGCGGCCGGGGCCGTCGGCGTGAGCTTCGCCGGCGACCTGCTTACCTTCTATGCCTTCTGGGAGCTGATGGCGGTTGCGGCGACGGTGCTGGTGTGGTCGCGCCGCACGGTGGCGAGCGGACGAGCCGGTACCCGCTACCTGCTCGTTCACGTCGCGGGAGGTGCCGTGCTCCTGCTCGGAATCCTCTTGTACGTTCACGCGACGGGCTCGCTGCTGTTCCGGCTCTTCGATCCCGATGCGGCGCCGGCCGGCACGTGGCTCATTCTGATCGGCGTCTGTGTGAATGCCGCCATTCCGCCGCTCGGGGCGTGGTTGCCGGACGCCTACCCGCGGGCGACGGTGACCGGCGCCGTGTTTCTGTCTGCGCTGACGACCAAGGCGGCGGTTTATGCCCTTCTGCGGGGCTTTGCCGGCTGGGACATCCTGGTTCCGGCGGGGGTTACGATGGCGCTCTACGGCGTGGTGTATGCCGTGCTCGCCAACGATATTCGGGAGCTGCTCGCCTACCACATCATCTCGCAGGTGGGCTACATGGTGGCCGGTGCCGGCATCGGTACCGAGATGGCAGTCAACGGCGCGGCGGCCCACGCCGTATGTCACATTCTTTACAAGTCGCTGCTGTTCATGGGTGCGGGGGCCGTGATTCAAACCACGGGGCGCAGCCGGCTCAGTGACCTGGGCGGATTTGCCGCACGCCAGCGGGTGGTGTTGGCGCTGTACATGATCGGGGCGTTTTCCATCAGCGGCTTTCCTTTATGGAACGGTTTTGTGAGTAAGCCGATGATCCTTGCTGCCGCCGGCGCGGTGCATCTCGACTGGGTCGTTCTGTTGCTGACGCTGGCGTCTATCGGGACCTTCCTGCACACCGGCCTGAAGCTGCCGTACTTCACCTGGATGGGCCCGGACCGTGGCATCAATCCCGGCGCGGCGCCCGTCAACATGGTTCTTGCCATGGCGGTGGCCGCGGTGCTGTGTACGGCGATCGGCATAGCGCCCGGTTTGCTTTATCGATTCCTGCCCTACGCCACCGACTACCAGCCATACAACGCGACGCATCTGATCGAGGTCGTGCAGCTTCTGCTGTTCACTTTCTTCTCTTTCTACCTGTTCATTCCGAGCCTCGGCGGCGAGCGTACGCTATCGATCGATACCGACGTGGTCTACCGCAAATCGGCTGCCTTCATGCGAGCGATTTTCGTTGGCGGCCTTAACCGGGCCTTCGGTGGAGTCGAGGCGATTGCCGAACGCGTCGCGCACGGGGCCCAGACGGCGTTGCTGGACCCCACCGCGTGGGGTCGGGACCGGCGCGGTGCGCCACGCGGGTTCGACCCGGACCGCTCGCGGCCGCCGCTGCTGACGCCGCTGCTCATTACCATCGTGACGGTCGTCGTCATCGCCATAGCCCTTCTGTCCGCCGGCGGCGGGTGAGCGGCGTTACCTGGCGGGCAGCAGAGCGGTCCCGCACGCGATTCTCCCCCTCGATACGGCCACCGGAAAACCGTAAGATGCTGCCAAACCACTTGTGTCTCGTGTCGAATGGTTGCGGGCTCACGTTCCGATGCGCCGGAGGGTGGGATGCGAAACCGACGGATCTTGCTGATCGAAGATAACCCCGACGACCAGGAGTTGGCGCTCAGCGTTCTCGATCGGGTGGAACTGGGTGCGCAGGTCGAGGTGGCCGCCGACGGGGTCGAAGGGCTGGATCGCCTGCTGGCTACGGGCGCGTCGCGGCCGGCCCTGGTGTTGCTCGACCTGAAGCTGCCGCGTCTGGATGGCTTCGACGTTCTGCGGCGAATCCGCTCGGAGGCGCGCACGGCTTATACCCCGGTCGTCGTCTTCACGTCCTCGGGGGAGCGCTCCGACCTGCAGAGGTGTTACGAGCTGGGTTGCAACAGTTACGTGCAAAAGCCGGTGGATGCCACTGCCTTCGCGGCCACCGTCCGCGACATCGCCATGTACTGGTTGGGTCGCAACGAGGGGTTGGTCGATTGAGGCGGATGGGCAAGTGCGACCGGCCATTCCCGCGGATCGAGGTGGAACGCGATCTCCGAGCGCGTTCGCATGCGGACTGTTTTACGATTTCCGAGTTTGCGCGCACGGCGCGAGGAACCTTCAAGACGATCGAGGAGCGGTGCGCCACCGTTCGTGCCGAGTAGCGCCGTTTTTTCAGGCGCGTATCGAGGCACGTCTGGTGTGACCCCTCGATACGGCCCCTGAACAAACGGGTTCTACTCGGGGCGAACGGGGAGTTGCGGGCATTGGGTTGCGGGCGGTAGCCCGCGCTGGGGTGGAACGCGATCTCCGAGCGCGTTCGCGCCGGATGCGCATGCACAAGAATCGCCAAGCAGTGGGCTGCGAGCTACGTACGGTAATCGGAATTGAACCGCACGTAGTCGACGGTCAGGTCGGACATCATGCGATGCGCCGTCGCGTTGCCGGCGTGGAGGTGAAGCGTCAGCGTGAATTCCGGCCGTTGCACGACGGCGGCAGCCCTGGCCTCGATCCGGCCCACCGTTTCGCGCCCGGCCCTTACGACCTGGACGTCGTCGAGGAAAACGTCCAGCCGGTCCGGGTCGAAGTGGGCCCCGCTGTATCCGGCGGCGCAGACGATGCGCCCGGTGTAGGGATCGCCGCCGAAGAACGCCGCCTTGCACAGCGGCGAGCGGGCGATGGTATCGGCGACCCGCTCGGCGTCACGCCGTGTACGCGCCCCGTGAATACGCACGTCGACGACCCTGGTCGCTCCTTCGCCGTCCTTGACGATCTGGCGCGCGAGGGTTCGCAGGACCCTAACCGCGGCGCCGCAGAACGCGGGAAACTCCGCGGACGCGACGGTAATTGGCGTATTTCCTGCCAATCCGTTGGCGAGCAGGACGATGGTGTCGTTAGTACTCGTGTCGCCGTCGACGACGATGGCGTTGAAGGATTGCGGAAGCGCGGCGGCCAGCACGCGGCGCAGGGCGGCGACGGAAACCGCCGCGTCGGTAAATACGTACGCCAGAGTGGTCGCATGGGGGTGGACGGTCCGGTTTGCGAGAGCGAGCCGCGGCGCGATCATGCCGGCACCCTTGGCCATACCCGCGAGGGTGACCTCGCGTTCGCCGACGACGAGACCCTCGACGGCGAACTTCGGGAACGCATCGGTGGTCATGATCCCGGCAAGCGCGTCGTGAAATCCGTGCGTGGATAGTGCCGCGCAGGCCGCGGCCACGCCGTCGCAGAGCCGGTCGCGTGGCGGCGCCACGCCGATGCGGCCGGTAGAGGATGGCAGCACCAGAGCTTCGGAGATGCCGAGGGCGCGGGCGGCGGTCTTGCACATGGCCCGTGCCGTCGCCAGGCCGTCGCGGCCGGTATAAGCGTTGGCGTTGCCGCTGTTGACGACGATGGCCTGCAGGCGCCCGGAGGCGGCCCGGGGGCGACCGACCACGACGGGGGCGGCCTGAACGCGATTGGTGGTGAAGGCGGCAGCGGCGGTGGCCGGAACCGCAGAAGCGATCACCGCCACGTCGCGGGCACCGCCGGCCTTCAAGCCGCAGGTTGCACCCGCGAAGCGAAACCCCGCGACCCGGACCGGAATCGGAGCGACGTCGAGCTTCATGGTCGCGCGGGACCGCCACGGAACGCGGAAAGGCGCCGTCCTCGCGCCGCGGCCGCGCGGCTCATGTACCGTGGCACTTCTTGTATTTCTTGCCGCTGCCGCAGGGGCAGGGATCGTTGCGGCCTATCTTGTCGGCCGTGCGCGGGCCGGCCGTAGCGGCGCTCTTCGGTTCGGGGCCGCCGCCACCGCTCATGGCCATGCGTGCCGGTTGCGGCCGCCGCATTTGTTCCATACGCTCGACGTCATCCTGTCGGGCGATCTGGACGGTGAATGCCTTCTCGACGACGTCCGCTTCGAACTGCTGCATCATCGCCTCGAACAGATCGAAGCCCTCCTTCTTGTACTCCTGCAGGGGGTTCTTCTGAGCGTAGCCGCGCAGGCTGATGCCCTCCTTCAGATGATCCATCGAAAGGAGGTGATCCTTCCACAGGGTGTCGAGGGTCTGCAGGGTGACGATCTTTTCGAGTTGCCGCATGACCGGCGGCGTGAACGCCTGCTCGCGTTGCTCGTACATGGCCCGCACACGATCGACGACGAGCTGCTGCAGTTTGCCGACCGTGAGGTCGTCCTTGTCGATTTCCTCAGGGTGCAGCCGGAGCGTGAAGGTCTTGAACAGAGTGTCTTGCAGCGCTTGCCAATCCCATTCCTCCGGCGGCAGGTCCGTGCTGGCGTAACGTTCGGCGAGAGTATCGGCGACGTCCTCGGCCATCTCGAGGATCTCGCCCTTGAGGTTCGGCCGTCCGAGGATGTCTCGCCGGCGTCCGTAGACGATGTCGCGCTGTTGGTTCATGACGTCGTCGTACTCGATGAGGTGCTTGCGGATGTCGAAGTTGTGGGCTTCGACCTTGCTCTGGGCGTTAGCGACTGCGCGGGTGATGAGGCGGTGTTCGATGGGCTCGCCTTCCTCCATGCCGAGGCGGGTCATCAGGCCCTGAATGCGTTCGGCGCCGAAGATGCGCATCAAGTCGTCTTCCAGGGAAAGATAGAAACGGGAGGCGCCCGGATCGCCTTGCCGGCCGGCGCGGCCACGAAGCTGGTTGTCTATGCGCCGGCTTTCGTGGCGCTCGGTGCCCATAATGAACAGGCCGCCGGCTTCAATTACCTGCTCGCGCTCCTCGCCGCAGAGGCGTTTGTAGCTGGAGAGGATTTCCTCGTGACGCGACTGGAATTCGGCCGGCGCCTTTTCCATCTCCTCGCGGACATCCTCGACGACCTTGGTGTACTTACGGCGGGTCTCTTCGTATTCGGACTGCGCGGCCGCGACTGCCTCCTCGTAGGGCTGGTGGTGTTCGAGGTACGCCGCTTCGGCCTCGCGAAACTCGCGCTCGGTGGCCTCGTACGTCTCCCGTGCCGCGGCGAGGTTCGCTCCCGTCGGATCGGTGCCGGCGAGGCCTTTCTGGATGGCGCGCTCGTAGTCGGCGCGCGCCCGTTCGAAGGCTTGCTGAGCGGAGGCCAGACGCGGGCTGCCGCCGGCGTTCGCCGCCGCGTCATCCAACGTCGTACGCCAATCCTCGTATGCCTTCAGGAATCGCTGCTGACCCTCTTCTCCGAGGAATGGTCCGCTGACGCGGTCTACCTCCTGTAAAGCGTTGCTGTACTGTTCCGCGGCGTCGGCGCAAGCGCTTGCAGCCGCGGCCGCGGGTGCCGCCACGAAGCTCCGCAGTCGTTCCTCGTAGGCGTTGCGCGCGTGCCAGTATGCGGCTTCGAGGTAGGCGAGATGCGCGTCGGTCAGGCGGTTGAGCGCCTCGGCCTGTGCGTCCTCGAAAGGCTTCCACCTGGGTTCGTATTCCTGTCGCGCCGCCTGCACGGCTTCCTCGTGCCGGTCCCGGAGCTTCTGCAGCACGTCTTCGTAGCGATGGCTGCCCTCGGGCAGGGCCGAGGCGCGCTGCATCCACTCGTGCTCCATGTCGGCGCGAGCGAGAAACTCGGGGTTGCCGCCGAGCAGGATGTCGGTGCCGCGGCCGGCCATGTTGGTGGCGATGGTCACCGCCTTGAAGCGCCCGGCCTGGGCGATGACGTTGGCCTCCGCCTCGTGGTGAACGGCGTTGAGGACGTTGTGCTTGATGCCGCGCCGCTTGATGAGCTTGGACAGGCGCTCGGATTTCTCCACCGACACGGTACCGACGAGCACCGGCTGGCCGCGCTCGTAGCAGTCGGCGACTTCTTCCACGACCGCGTCGAATTTCTCGCGCTCGGTGCGGTAAACGACGTCGGGATGGTCGACGCGGACCATCGACCGGTTGGGCGGGATCACCACGACGTCGAGTTTGTAGATGTTCTTGAACTCGACCGACTCGGTGTCGGCGGTGCCCGTCATGCCGGCGAGTTTCTTGTACATCCGGAAATAGTTCTGGATGGTGATCGTCGCCAGGGTCTGGTTTTCGCGCTCGATCTTGACGGCTTCCTTGGCCTCGACCGCCTGATGCAGGCCGTCGGACCAGCGCCGGCCCTCCATCAGTCGGCCGGTGAACTCGTCGACGATGATGACGCGGCCGTCGCGGACGATATAGTCGACGTCGCGGGCGAAGATGGCATGGGCCTTCAGGGCCTGATTGACGTGGTGCAGGATGTCGATGTTGCGCGGCTCGTAGAGGTTGGTGACCCCGAGCAGGCGTTCGACCTTCGCGACCCCTTGCTCGGTCAGGACGGCGGTGCGCGCCTTCTCGTCGACCCAGAAGTCGCCGGTTTCCTCCGCGGCTTCGTCGCCCTGGCGGTCCTTGCGCGTGCCCTTGCGCAAGCGAGGGATGATGCGGTCGATCTTGTAATACTTGTCGGTGGATTCCTCGGCGGGTCCCGAGATGATCAACGGCGTGCGCGCTTCGTCGACGAGGATATTGTCGACCTCGTCGACGATGGCGAAGTTCAGCTCGCGCTGCACGTACTCGTCGAGGGTGAACTTCATGTTGTCGCGCAGGTAGTCGAAGCCGAATTCGTGGTTGGTGCCGTACGTGATGTCGGCCCGGTAAGCGTCTTTGCGTTCGATGGGACGCAGGTTCAGGAAGCGGTAGTCCTTCGGCACGAAACTCGGATCGAACAGGAAGCTGGTATCGTGCACGATCGAGGCGCAGGTAAGGCCGAGGAGATGGTAGATGGGGCCCATCCACTGCACGTCGCGCCGGGCGAGGTAATCGTTGACCGTGACGAGGTGCGCGCCGCGGCCGGTAAGGGCGTTCAGATATAACGGTGCGGTGGCGACGAGGGTCTTGCCCTCGCCGGTCTTCATTTCGGATATTTTGCCCTGGTGCAGGACCATGCCGCCGATGTGCTGCACGTCGAAATGGCGCAGGCCGGTGGTGCGCCGGGAAGCCTCGCGGACGGCGGCGAACGCTTCCGGAAGGATGTCGTCGAGAATGGCATTCTCGGCGGCGCGCAGCGCCTTCTCCTGGTCATCGATCTGGGTGCGGAGGTCCTTGGCTTCTTCGTCGCTCTCGACGGTACCGGCCTCCGCCAGGGCCGCCGCCTGGGCCTGCAGGGCTTCCAACTGCCGGCGTTCCGCGGTGGTGCCCTCGCGGATGCGGTTCTTGAACTCCTCCGTCTTGCCGCGCAGTTGCTCGTCGGTCAGCGCGCTCATCTCGTCTTCGCAGGCGTTGACGCGCTCGACGATGGGGCGGAGACGCTTGAGCTCGCGCTCGTTCTTTGTGCCGACGATCTTTCTGATGATGCTCAACATGACAACCGGCCCATATCCTGTGATGGGGCCGCCAGGCCCCGATAGTGCTTGCGTAAGTGCTCGCAGACGTTAGCAGGTCGGCCGCCGCGATGCACGCCGGCGCGGCAGCCCGGAGGCGGCGTTCAACGTTCTATGCGCACCGCCGACTCGACCCGGTGCCCCATGAAGCGGCTGCCGACCTTGACGAACGGGTCGGGCACGTCGGTGACGAAGAAGCTGACGCTGGCCGCGCCGCGGCGGCGGTCGAGGCCGTGGCGCCCGAGCGTATCGCGTACGGCTCGGGCAGTCGTGTGCGCCGAGTCGACGAGTCGGACCGACGGTCCCATGGTCGCGGCGATGACCGGGGAGAGCAGCGGATAGTGAGTGCAGCCGAGGACCAGAGTGTCGATGCCGCTGCGCCGCAGGCTGGTGAGATAGAGCGCGGCGGTGGCGCGCGCGACGTCGTTGTCGACCCAACCCTCCTCCGCGAGCGGCACGAACAACGGACAGGCCCGGGTGTAGATCTCGAGGGCCGGGTCCAGTGCCTTGAGCGCGCGGGTGTACGATCCGCTGGCGATCGTGGCCTCGGTGCCGATGACGCCGACCTTGCGATTGCGCGTGCACGCCACGGCGGCCCGGGCTCCGGGGTCGATAACCCCGAGAACGGGGATGTCGAGTTCGGCGCGCAACAGATCGAGTGCCACGGCGGATGCCGTGTTGCACGCCACCACCAGCAACTTGATGCCCTTGTCGCGCAGGAACGCGGCATTCTCGATCGAGTACCGGCGCACGACCTCGGCGGATTTCGTGCCGTACGGTGCGCGCGCCGTGTCGCCGAGGTAGACGAGGTGCTCGTGCGGCAGAGCCTCGGCGATCTCTCTCGCCACGGTCAAGCCGCCGACTCCGGAGTCGAAAATGCCGATCGCCGCGGCCCGCAAATGCGTCCGCGCACGGCTCGTCGGGGTGGATTCGGTAGGCCGCTCCCCGCCGTTCGCGCGCCGTCTTCGACGTTCCATCTACCCCTCCGCTACCAGGTGCAGCGCCACCTCGCGGTCGGTCGGCGCGAATCCCATGACGCGTTCCCAGACTCCCGCCGGCTCCATGCAAATGTAAATCGGCAGACGCGCGTCCAACTCGCGCAGCCACGCGAGCGTACGCCGGTACATGGTCGTGCGCAGGCCGCGCCATGCGCGCTCCTTACCGTCCGGTCCCGGAACGAGTTCGCCGGTCAGGAGATGCCGGCTCAGGACCTGCCCGTTCGTCGGACGCGCGCGGACGGCGGCCTTCAGACTCGGGGTCATGCGCAAGCTGCCCAGGCTCACCCACGCGATGCGGCCCAGGTCGAGCGTCGCCAGAGACTGCACCGTGACGCGATAACCCTCCTCCCAACCCTCGTGGGCTACCAGAGGATCGAAGTGCAGGCCCACCTTGTAACCGGCGTTCTGCACGAGGCGCGCGGCGGCGAGACGCTGCTCGAAAGTCGCCGTCCCCGCCTCGTCGCCGCGCATGATTGCCCCCGAGTTGAGCGACCACGACACGACCACCCGATCCCGCGGGTCGAGATGCAGGAGGTTCTCGATGCGGTCGCTCTTCGTCTTGAGCTCGAGGATCGCGTTCGGACGGCCGGCGAAGAAGGGTACGAGCGTCTGCGAGAGATCGGTGAGATGATCGAGCGCGAGGCTGTCGGCGAGCTCCGCCGTACCGATGCGAAAGGTGCGGTCGGGATGCGCGCGCAGTACCGCGTCCACCTCGGCGAGGCCGTCTTCCGGATTCGCGAACACCTTGAGGGCGGGATTATTGGCGGCGTAATCCTGGAGAAAACAGTAGCCGCAGTCGAAAGGGCAGTTCACCGCCAGGTTGAGGATCAGATAGTTGCAGCAGACCAGCCCGGGCGTACCGGCCGGGCAATGGTGCAGGAACGATCCGTTCTGGCGCTTGATGACGAGCCGCCTTTTCCCGTCGACGAAGCGCAGGCCGGAGTCGGCATCTCCGGCCTCGTCCACGACCTGCACCGGCACGCCGGGCAGCCGGGCAACGATCCGCCGCGCCACGGCAGTCCCGGCTACGTCCCGCCCGACCCAGATCGATTCGGGCTGCCACGGTGCAGTCGGTATCACCGGCGGATTGCTCCCGTCACTCGGCATCGTCGGCATTCCCGTTCCGCGCGTGAGACCGTCGTCGAACCTGCCATGGAGATGGGGGTGTCATTCCTGCGCAGGCGGGACGCCCTGCTTCCCCGTGACGCGCCGGCAGCCCCGAACCCGGATCGCGCCGTCGGGTTCGGCCAGGGTTTCGAAAAGCGCCGCGCACCGCGGGTCGGAGGCAGCCGCAAGCAGTGCGCGGGCGAGTGCCGCCCACTCGTCCGGGCTGCGCGCCGTGAAGCTGACGCGCAGGTCGTCGCCCTCGAGCTGGTCGGGGAACTCGATGCGCACCGAGCGCGGCAAGTTCAAGGCGCGTACGTGTTCGGCGAGGGCCGCCTCGCTGGCGGCAAGTTGGGGGAAGCGGAGCCGGCGCAGCGCCTTCTTCACGAGCTTGAGTTTCTCGCTGCGAGCGAGGGGTCGCCGGCGCACCGCGCGGAGGGACTCGTCTCCGAGGACCGCTGCCAGCGACGTGCCGTCGCGCGTCGCCGTGTCCGCGGCCCATTCCCAGAGGTCGCGCAGTTGGTTCTCGCTGGGTCGCAGTTCGATGGCCAACGCCAGAAGAGCCTGCCCGTCTGCGGCGTCGAGTCGCTCCCAGCGGGCGATCGTGGCAGGGCCGTAGCGCCGTTCGGCGGCGAACTCGGCGATGCTCGCGCTACCGCGGAAGACAGCAGAGGTCATGCTGCGAGCGTTGCGCGGGCAGGCGATAGGTCGAACGCCGCCGCGATGGCAGCGTAGCGCTCGGCCTCGTCGAGGCGGCCGCGGCGGGCCGCCCCGTGAGAGAGAATCGCGCACTTCTCTTTCAGCACATCGCGTGCGGCGCCGCGCTGCGCGTCAGTGAGGTCTCCGTTGGCGAGCAGGCGGCTCAGGGCCGCGACACGGAAACGGTCCATACCCCAGAAACGGCGCGACAGTTGGTCGCGGTGGCCGCCACGCTTGACGACCAGCGGTCGCTCGACCAGACCGACCGGTTCCGTCCGCGCGATGCGCAGCCACAGGTCGTAGTCCTCGCAGGCGGGAAGCGACGGATCGAAGCCGCCAATGCGATCGAACAGGCCGCGGTGCAGGAGAACGGCGGACGGACTGACCAGGCACAGCCGGAGGCTGGCGACGAAGATGTCGCCGGCGGGCTTGCGATGGTGGGCACAGGGGTTCACCCGTACTCCGTCGCGGATCCAGGTTTCCTCGGTCTGACAGATTCGCAGCTCGCGATGGGAGCTTAGGAAGTCGACTTGCGCGGCAAGTTTCTGCGGCAGCCAGAGGTCGTCGGAATCGAGAAAAGCCACCCAATCCCCGCCGCTCGCGGCGACCCCGGCGTTGCGGGCGGCCGCGACGCCGCGGTTCGGCGTTTCGACGAGTCGCACGAGGCCGCCGAATTCAGCGCGCAGGGAAGCGGCCGTCCCGTCGGTCGAGCCGTCGTCGACCACGACGAGTTCGTAATCGACACCGCTCTGCGCAGCCACCGAAATCACCGCTTCGCGTACGAGTGTGCGCCGGTTGAAGGTTGGAATGACCACGCTCACGAGCACGGCGGCAGTCTTACACCAGCGCCGAAAGCGGCGAAAGGCGGGCGGCAGCCCGTGGCGGGTCAGTGCAGGCAAGCACCGCCGTTGGTCGTCTCGCCGTTGTCGCTTCGCCGTTAACGTCATTTTGGCGGCGCCCGATCGAATGCATCGGCTCCGGCTCGCGGCGGGTATCTCGTCTCATCCGTTCTGGCACCGCATTCGCTGTTGGCGTGGATCAGAGGTTTCGATGTTCCGCCTGTACCGAAGAACTGTCTGCGTGAGCATTGCGGCTGTCATGGTGTCCGTCACGGCACATGCCACTACGTTCGTGCCGATGGACGAGGCGACCCTGGTCGAGACCTCGGACGTCGTACTTACGGGAACCGTGCTGCGCATCGAGACGGGAGCGCCGGACGAGCGCGGCGCTCTTTACACCTACATACACGTTGCGCCGGATCGCGTCCTGAAGGGTCACATCGCCCGCGCGACCGTGGTGCTGCGGGAGCCCGGCGGCCAGTACGGCGAGACCGTGGAATGGCTGCACGGGACCCCGACGTTCTGGGTCGGCGAGCGCGTGCTGGTATTCCTGGCCCGGAACCCCGACGGAACGCTGCAGACGAACAACCTCGGACTCGGCAAGTTCGCAGTGGGAGTGAATCTGGCCGGGGAGGCGACGGCCGAGCGCGATCTCGGCGAAGGCGCGATGATCTTCGAGCCGAGCAGCGGCCGGTTGGAGGAAGCGCGGCCCGAGGTGCAGCGCTTGCTGCCGATGCTCAAGCGAGTGCGGCGGCTGGCGCGCCGGGACTCCACTTCGCGCGGCGTTCGCACGCTCGAATTGGAGCCGCCGGAACTGGCGACGACGCCGACGGAGGTGCATGAACGTTACACCTTCCTTGGCGACCCGCCGTCGCGGTGGTTCGAGCCGGATTCCGGCGCGTCGGTCGGTTTTAAGGTCGATGCGGCGGGGGACAGTAAGCTGGGCTTTGCCGCTTCGGCGGCAGCCGTGGACGCGGCGCTCGCGGCGTGGACCGATGTCGCGAACGCGAGTCTGACGCTGGTCGACGCCGGCACGACAACCGGCACCTTCGCCGGCTGCGACAGCAATCACCGGGTTCTGTTCAACGATCCGTACAACGAGGTCTCTCCGGATCCGAGCGGCTGTAGCGGCGTTCTCGCCATCGGCGGTTACTGCCGCTCCGGAGAGACGAAGGTCGTGAACGGCAAGACGTTTTACCGCATCACCACGGGTAAGGTGATGTTCAACAACGGTTGGGGAAGTTGCAGCGGCTGGACGCAGTGCAACGTCGCCGAGGTCGCGACGCACGAAATCGGCCATGCGATCGGGATGGGGCATTCGGCGGACGGCACGGCGACGATGGCCGCGTACGCGCACTTCGACGGCCGCTGTGCGGGACTGCGCAACGACGACATCGCCGGCGTGACGTTCATCTACCCGATGACCGGATCATCGCCGACGCCGACGCCGACCATGCCGCCCACGGCAACGCGTACGCGCACACCGACCCCCACCGGGACGGCAACCCGGACGCCGACCGCCGTCTTCACGAGCACGCCGACGCGAACCGCGACCCGGACCCCGACGGATACGGCCACGGTGGCGCCGACGCCGACCTGGACACCGACGGAGACACCGGTGCCGACGGCCACGCCCACCGTTCCGGCGCCGGTGGCGCGGGTCAGCGGTGCGGTGCGCTACTACAGTCAGGGTGCCCCGGTGTCGGCGGTCGCGCTCGAAATGCCCGGCGAGCCGGAGCCGGCGGTCACCGGGAGCGATGGAACCTACACCGGGCCTGATACGGCGCCGGAGAACGACTGCGCCGTGTACCCGCACAAGACGGGCGATGCGGGAACGGCGATCGGTGCGCTCGATGCGTCCTACGTCCTGCAGTCTTCCGTCGGGAGCCGCACTCTGAGCAGTGGACAGCGTCTCGCCGGAGACGTGAGCGGCAACGGTACGGTGAGCGCGTACGATGCGGCGTTGATTCTCCAGTATACGGTTGGGTCGATCGCGCAGTTCCCGGCGGCGGCGGTTTGCGGTTCCGACTGGCTGTTCGATCCGGTGCCGGCGGTCGTGCCCAATCAGGTGCTCGTCGAGCCGACGCTGGGCGGCGGGTCGTGCAACCCCGGTGGCATCGGCTACGAGCCGCTCGCCGGTGTCGCCGAGGCGCAGGACTTCGCGGCAATTCTGATTGGCGATCCGACGGGAAACTGGCAGCCCTCCGGGGGCGGGATGGTGCGTGCGCCG
This sequence comes from Candidatus Binatia bacterium, assembly GCA_023150935.1. Taxonomy (NCBI): domain Bacteria; phylum Candidatus Binatota; class Binatia (SeqCode); species Binatia bacterium. Next base: position 294,643 of record JAKLJW010000001.1, read on the forward strand.
TCGGCGACCGGAGCGTCGCTGGGACGGCCGGTGCGTACGCGCGGCGGCACTGTGAGAGTGCCGGTCCGGTTGCACGCGGCCGCGGTGCAGGCCGCGGAACTCGAGGTGCGGTACTCGCCCGTGGCCGGCCGACTTGCCGGTGTGCACAAGGTGACCTCCGCTGCCGGCGCGCTCTTAATGGTTCACGAGCCCGTACCGGGGGTGGTGCGGATCGCCCTGGCCAGCGCAACGCCGTTCGATGCCGGTGGCTTGGCCGCGCTGGTGCTGCGCTTTGTTCCGAGCGGCAACGGCGGAGTCTCGCCTTACGTCGCCTCGGCGCGGGTCAACGAGTAGACCGTCCCGTTCGGCGCCTGCGCTTCCCGGCCGTCATTCCTTGGCTTCGTCGCCTTCGCCGAAGCCCGCCCAGCGGCGCATGGTCGTCGCCGGCCTGCGAAGCGGTATCGCGATCGCCTTCGGTATAGATACCTCCCGCACGGCCAGGGTGTTCGTCGCCGGCTAGGTTGTTCGTCTCATCGGCAATCGAACGCTCACCCGTCCGCCCCGATGGGGATCGCGCGGCTGTCCGGTTCACGGTCTTGATCGAAGGGCGGTCTTGACGGATGAAGGGCGGCGGGAGGGTACGCGCATGACCGATTCGTTCTCACGCGAGGTTTACGTGTCCGGGGTCGGGATGACCGCCTTCGGTCGCCACGAGGGGAAGACCGTGGCCGAACTCGGACAGGAAGCCGTCAAAGCCGCGCTTGCCGATGCCGGTGTCGACTACTCCGCCGTCGAGATCGCCTATTGCGGGCACGTGATGCAGGGGCTGACCGCGGGGCAGAAGGTGCTCTACGGCGTCGGCATGACCGGCGTCCCGATCTTCAACGTCGAAAACGCCTGCGCCAGCGGCACCAGCGCGCTGCGCTCGGCTGTGATGGCCGTCGGCTTCGGCATGGCGAAGGTGGCGCTCGCCGTCGGCTTCGAGGTCATGGGCCGCGGCGCCATTCCCACCGGCGGCGATCAGCGGCTCGAAGCCCTGGCGCGCGACGGTGCGCCCGCCATGCCGTCGATGTTCGCCAACCTCTTCCGCCTGCACGCCGAGCGCTACGGCACCACCGTCGAACAGATGGCCATGGTCTCGGTAAAGAACCGCGGCTACGGCGCCGGGAACCCGCGGGCGCAGTTCCACGACCCGGTGACCGTCGACGACGTCATGCGATCGCGCGAAGTGGCGCCGCCGTTGCGCCTGCTCATGTGCTGCCCGACCAGTTCGGGCGCCGCGGCGGCGGTGGTCACCAGCGCCGACGTTGCCCGCACGACGCGGCGGCCGATTCGCGTGGTGGCGTCGGCGCTGCAATCGGATCCGGCGCTCGGCGGCGGCGATCCGCTGGCGGGTATCACCGAGATCAACAGCCGCGTCATGCGCGCCGCGTACGAACAGGCCGGTATCGGTCCCGACCGGATCGATTGCGCCGAGGTGCACGACTGCTTTTCGATCGCCGAGATCATTCATTACGAGAACCTCGGTCTGTGTGCCCGTGGCGAAGGCGGCCGTTTCGTCGAGCAGGGTCTCGCCACGGCGCGGGTCAAGGTCAGCACCAGCGGCGGCTTGCTGGCGAAGGGCCATCCGCTCGGCGCTACCGGCGTCGCACAGGCCGTCGAAGCCGTCGAACAATTGCGCGGCGAGTCGGGTGCGCGTCAGGTGCCCAACGCCCGCGTCGCGCTGACCCACTGTCAGGGGTTCGGCGGCGCCGCCGGCGTCCACATCTTCACGGCGTGAGCGAGGGCGGACCCATGCGGGAACGAAACGAGTTGATCCTCGCGGATCTCGTGGCGGCGCGGGCGGAAGCGGCTCCCGACTTCGACGTTGTCACCTTCGACGGCGGCGGCGTGCGCCCGCACGAAGTGCGCACGTACGCCGACCTGTGGATGAACGGCAACCGCGTCGCCGCCGGGCTCGTCGCCAAAGGGCTGGCCAAAGGCGACCGCTTCGGCCTGATGATGCGCAACCACCCGGAGTTCGTCGAGACCATGGTGGCCGCGTCGATTACCGGCGGCGTGTTCGTGCCCGTCGATCCGCGCACCCGGGGCGATAAGCTCGCCTACACGCTGCGCAACTCCGAGTGCCGCGGCATCGTCTGTGCCGACTACTGCCTCGCCCAGGTGGCGGCGGTGCGCGCCGACGTGCCGTCGCTGGAGTGGATCGTCGTGCTCGAATCGCAGGAAGACGCGAACTGCATGCCCACCGGCGACGTGCGAGGAGCGGAGCCATTTGCGCCGCTGCTCGACCGGCCCGAGACGTACGTGACCCCGCGTGTCGAGGTGCCGGGGGACCCGCTGGAGATCATCTACACGTCGGGAACGACCGGCGACCCGAAGGGTGTCGTCTGCCCCAACGGCCGTTACGTCGGGGCGAGCGCGATCGGGTACCTGATCGGCTTCCAGCCCGGCGACCGGCCGTACAACGGACTGTCGCTGACCCACGGCAACGCGCAACTGATCACCCTGGCGCCGTCGCTGTCCATGAAACTGCGGGCCGTGTTCAGCCGCCGATTTACCAAGTCGCGGCTCTGGGACGTGCTGCGCGAGCACGGTTGTACGGTGTTCAACTTGCTCGGCGGCATGGCAACGGCAATTTACAGCGAGCCGCGCAAGCCGAACGACGGCGACAACCCGGTGCGCATGGTGCTCAGCGGCGGTATGCCCGCGGCCCTCTGGCGCCCGTTCGAGGAGCGCTTCAACGTCAAGATCCTCGAGTGCTACGGCGCGATCGAGGGCGGGCTGGCGATCAACCCGATCGGTGTCGGACCCATCGGCAGCTTCGGCAAACCGCCACCGACGCTGGAGATGAAGATCGTCGACGAAGACGGCAACGAGTGCCCGCCCGGGGTCATCGGCGAACTGATCTCGCGGCCGACCACCGGCGAACGCGTCGAGGTCGAGTACTTCAAGAACGCCGAGGCCTCGAGAAAGAAGACCGAGGGCGGCTGGCTGCGCAGCGGCGACATGTGCCACCGCGACGCCGATGGCTGGTTCTACTTCGATTTCCGCAAGGGCGGCGGCATTCGCCACAACGGCGACTTCGTCAATCCTGGCTTCGTCGAGAAGGTCGTTGCCGAACATCCGCAGGTCAACGACGTGTTCGTCTACGGCGTGCCGGCGGCGTCGGGGGCGCCGGGCGAACGCGACGTGGTTGCAGCCATCGTGCCGGTCGACCCGGCGACGTTCGATGCGGCCAGTGTGTTTGCAACCTGCGTGAAAGGGCTGGAGTCGAACTTTGTGCCGTCGTACCTGCAGGTGGTCGAGGAGATTCCGAAGACGGCGTCGGAGAAGCCGCAGGAGCGCTTCCTGCTGGAACGCTTCGCGCCCGATGCTCCCGGAGTTTACCGCCGGTAGAGAGTGCCGCCAAATGGTGACCCAGGTCCTGCGACGGGGCTCAGGACAGGCTTCGAGATGTCCCCTGAAAAGACGGGGCCTCCTCAGTCCGAACGGCTTGGGACTCGTACTGACCGGACCTTTCCGTTCCCCTGAGCTACGATTTCCGCGTTTGCGCGCACAATGCGAAGAGATCTTCAGGCCATCGAGGGGCAGTGCCTTCCCGTTCGTCCCGAGTAGCGCCTTCTTCTGGCGCGTATCGAGGGACAGGCTCGGCAGGGGCGCGCCCCTCGATACGGAGCCCAGGGGAAGGGCTCCTACTCGGGGCGAACGGGCTGGTTGTTCGCTTTGGGTTGCGGGCGAAGCCCGCGCTGAGCTACCAGGTCCTGGTTTCTTTGTGTGGTGCGAGGATTTCGTCAGTCGTGCCGGAGAAAGTCGGCATCCGGCCCGTCATCTGACGCTGGATCCCGGCTCTCGCCGGGGTGACGGGTTCCGTCGTGTGCTCATTGGGTTGCGGGCGCAACCCGTGCCGAGGAGCTTGCTGGGTTTGTCTCCGTCTCGAAGGGCGCGCCAGCGCGCAAATCGGCGGTCTCCGGTAGCCGCCAGGGCGACGGATAATCGAGGAGTGTAGAGATGGAAAGCATAGACTACGAAGTGGATCTGACGTCTGAGGAGCGCGCGGTCAGGGACACGGCGCACCGATTCGCGGCGGAGGTCATGCGGCCCGCCGCGGCGCAGCTCGATGCGCTGGCGGACCCGCAGGACGTGATCGCAAAGGGATCGGTGCTGTGGGACGTCTTCAAGAAACATCGCGCCCTCGGTCTGACCGAGATCGTGGCTCCTGGTGGCGGGCTGGCGCCGGTGCAGCAGGCGCGCCTGCGATCGATAATCAGCGAGGAACTGGGCTGGGGCGATGCCGGGCTGGCCATCAGTGTCGGTGTCGCCAGCTTCCCGCGCATGCTGGCGCTGATGTCGGGCAATCCGGAGCTGAGCGAGCGCTTCGGGGCCGAAGACTGCATCGGCTGTTGGGCGGGGACCGAGCCGGATCACGGCAGCGACCTGATCTATTACATGAACCGTCCCGACGGCGCCGGCGCGGGGCGCCCGAACTGCGTGGCGCGCAAGGACGGCGACTCCTTCGTCATCGACGGACAGAAGTCGGCGTGGGTGTCGAACGGAACGATTGCCACGGCAGCGGCGATGTTCACCGCGGTCGACCTCGGCGACGGCAAGCGCGCCGACGCGGCTTTCCTGGTCCCGCTCGACGTGCCGGGGGTGTCTAAGGGTAAGCCGCTGAACAAGATCGGCCAGCGGGCGTTGAATCAGGGCGAGATCTTCTTCGATCACGTGCGCATTCCGGCCGAGTATATGGTGATTCCGCCCGCGACCTATGCGTTCGGTGCCGAGATGATTCTGAGCGCCGCCAACGGCGGCATGGGGGCGATCTTCGTCGGCGTGGCACAGGCGGCGTTGGACCTCGCCCTCGAGTATGCCAGGCAGCGGGTGCAGGGCGGTGTGCCGATCTTCCGGCATCAGAACGTCAGAATGCGCCTGTTCGAGATGTTTCGGAAAGTGCAGGCGGCGCGGGCGCTGAGCCGGCAGGTCACCCTCTACAACACGATGAACGTCCCCCCGAAGCTGGAGCTTGCGGTCGCCGCGAAGGTGACATCGACCAATACCGCCTTCGAGGTGGCAAGCAGCGCCCTGCAGATCTTCGGCGGCAACGGCTTGAGTCGCGAGTACCCGATCGAGAAGCTGCTGCGCGACGCCCGCGCGTCGATGATCGAGGACGGCTGCAACGACGTCCTGAGCCTCGTGGCGGCCGAGCGGCTGTAAGCGGCAGCGGCGGAAGAAGGGTCGAAGCACCATTGACCGCGCGCCGATAGTTGTGGTATACAACCATCGTCATGTCGACGAAGAGCGAACTTCGCGAGGCGTACGAGCTGCTGCGGGACGTGGCGCGGGTGTCACGGTTGTTTCAGCAGGACAACGTGCACTGCGGCGGCGTCACCTTTGTGCAGTTCACGATTCTCGATCACGTCGATCAGGCGGGCGGCGGTCTGGATCTGGCCCGGTTGCACGACGCCCTTGCCGTGGAAAAGAGCACCACGACGCGACTCGTGGAACCGCTGGTGGACAAGGGGTTTCTCGCGCGCACGCCGGCGCCGCAGGACGCGCGGGCGGTGCGGCTCGACCTGACGGCCGAGGGCCGAGCCGCGCACCGCCAGTACTGGGCGTGTCTGTCGAAGAGCTTGCGACTCGCCGTCGACGGGCTGCCAAAGGCGCGCAGCGTCGAGGTCAAGCGGGCGGTGCGGGAGTTCGTGCAGACGGTGGGACGGCTCTGCGGCGACGGCTGTTGCGGCTGACGCCGGCGGCAATGGAAGGACATGGCCATGACGGTTCGCGGTGACGGCGACTGCGGGGAGGGCGCATGCTGACGCGACGCGAGTTCATTGGCGTCGGCGTGGCCACGGCCGTGACGGCGACCGTGCCGTGGCCGCCGCGGGCGCTCGAAGCGGGGCAGGGGGCTCGGCTCGAAGGCGTTGTGCCGGTGGCCGGCGACGGTCGGATCCCCACCACGTGCAACATGTGCACGCTCGGCTGCACGGTGCTGGCGACCCGGGCCGGGGACCGGGTGGTGCGGCTTGCGGGTCACCCCGACAGTCCGGTGAACCGGGGCCGGTTGTGCGCCAAAGGCCACGCCGGACTGTACAAGCCGATCCATCCGGAACGACTCGGCACGCCGCTGATCCGTGCCGGCGCACGCGGCGCCGGGAGCTGGAAGCGCGTGTCGTGGGACGACGCGCTGGGAACGGTGGCCGCCGGCCTCGAGCGCATCCGCCGCGTCCACGGGCCGCAGAGCATCGCTCTCTGGCAGAACCTCAACATGGACCGGCCGGATATATTCGAGCGTTTCGTGCACGCGCTGGGGTCGCCGAATTTCATCGGGCACGTGTCGACCTGCGATGCGAGCCGTTTGCTGGGCGGCGCGATGACGTACGGCGCCGCGCGAGCCGTTTACGATTACGCCAACGCCGAGTGCATTCTCGCCGTTGGCATCAATCCGCTGGGCGCCAAGGACCTGGTGCTGGCGGCGCGAGAGATTCTCGACGCGAAGGCGCGGGGTACGATGCTGATCACGGTCGACCCGCGCCTTTCCGAAACCGCGGCGCGGTCGGACCTGTGGGTGCCGATCCGGCCTGGGACCGACGGTGTGCTGCTCGCCGGGCTGGCACAGTGGCTCATCGTCAACGAGCGGTTCGACCGCGACTTCGTGCGCGACCACACCTTTGGCTTCGAGACGATTCGCCGTCACCTGGCGCAGTTCGGCGTCGACGAGGTCTGCGCCGCGACGGGAATACCGCGCGAGCGTTTCCTGCGGGTCGCCGCGGCTCTGGCCGAGCTCCGCAGCGTCGTTGCCGTGGGGCGCGGCGTGGTCACGCATCGGGATGCGACCGACGCAGTGCGGATGGCCGAGATCCTGAACGCGCTGCTCGGTGCCTTCGACCGCGACGGCGGCGTGCGCCTGCTTCCCTTCCCGTCGATCCCGCTGGCCAAGGTCCAACCCGTCGTCAAGGACCCCGGCGGCGCGCGCATCGATCGCGCCAACGGGGGGCGCCTGCCGTTGCCCGTGGGGCGGGGGCCGGCCTACCCGGCGGCCTTCTTCGGCGTCTCCCACGAAGTGCCGCGGAACGTTCTGCGCGCCGACCCGTACCCGTTGAAGGGGCTGATCTTCAACGCGGTCAATCCGGTGTACTCGCTGCCGCAGGGGTCGGAACTGGTCGAGGCCATGGAGAAGATCGACCTGATTGTGTCGATCGACGCCTTCGCGTCGGAGACCACACGGTGGGCCGACGTGGTGCTGCCCGCGTCGACGTACCTCGAAGGGCTGGATCTATGGTTTCCCGCGCCGCTGCGCGTCAGCCTGCGCCAGCCCGTCATCGAGCCGCGGTTCCAGTCGCGGCCGAGTCAGGAAATCATCCTGTCGCTCGCCAGGACAATGGGGCTCGAAAGGGAGTTTCCGTTTTCTCGCTACGAAGAGTTTCTGCGTGCTCAGCTTGCCGGCACCGGCGTATCGCTCGAGGAGTTGCGGGGCCGTGGTTTTGTCGAGTGGCCGGCGGAGCCGATTGCGCCGGGACGACTCCGGAAGGGCGGGTTCATGACGCCGTCGGGTCGGGTCGAACTGGTCTCGAGCCTCCTGACCGCCGCGGGCTTTGCGCGCGAACCCCGGCCGGCGACGTGGCGGACGTCGACCGACGACGCGATCTTTCCGTATCACCTCGTGACGCACAAGCTGCCGTTTCACACTCAGTCGGCGACGGCGGAGAACCCGTATCTGGCCGGGATCCAGTCGGACAACCCGATCGTCATGAACCCGGAGACGGCGGCGCAGATCGGTGTCGAGAGCGGCGACACCGTGCAGGTCGAGTCGCGGCGGGGCGCGCTCGCCGCGCGGGTGCGAGTATCGGCGGGCATTCGTCCCGATACGCTCGCGCTGGCGCACCACTTCGGCCACACGGCCTACGCGCACACGGCGGTCGGCCGGGGCGTCAGCGGCAATCCCGTGCTGGGCGACGGCACAGATCCCATTGGTGGCAACCTCGCGTTCAACGATACTCGGGTGCGGGTGCGGCGCGTATGAACCGGGCTCTCATCGGTGTGTCTGGCCGCAAGGGTGCGCTGCAAATGGGGCTCCCGTTGCTGCTCGAGCTCGGAATGCGCGTGTTCCGCATTCCGCTCTTCCCCGGCGTGGCGCCCCTGCTGGGAGAATCGCCCGTCGCAGTGCGGCTTGGATATGCGGCGGTTCTCTGTGGCGTCGAGGTAGCCTTTCTGGGGTCGGGTGGCTGGGAACTGGTGGTGGCGTCCGGGATTGCGGCGTCGTTGGTGGGGCGGCGGTGGCGGTTTCTCCGTTTTACGCTCGCCGCGGCCGGGGTGTGGGTGATGCTGGGCGTGGCCACCCGGAGTCTCGGCGGCGGCAGCTTTGGGCTCGAGACGCTGCTGACTGCCGTGTTGGTGCGCGTGACGGGATCGGAGGTGCTGGCTGCTGCCGCGGCTCGCGTGGTGCTGGCGGCGCTGGTGTACGTGTCGGTGCTGTCGATGGGCCTGGTGACCAGGCCGTTTCGGCGGTTGGTGCCGGCGACGGTCGCGTTGCTGTTACTGGTCAACGCCTGTGCCGACAAGGAGAGCACCGCATTCCGCCCGGACGGGGTGGGGAGAGAGGAGATGGTCCGCGTGGACTACGGCGAAGCGGTGCTGGAGCGGCGGGGCCATCCGATCGTTCTCGGCGACGCGCACGACAACGGGCGTTGTCTGTCGTGTCACCGTGGCAAGGTCGGGCCGACCGATCTTCCGCTGGCGCAGAAGGGCTTCCACGAGATCCACTACGAGGTGGTACGGGTGGCTGCTCCGTGCACCTCGTGTCACGCGGGTGCGGGGCGCCCCGGGTTTCCCGGCGAGTACCCGCAACAGGGCGCTCGTCACGCGTACAACCAGACGTGCGCCGGGTGTCACTCCGGGGCCGACGGCCCGCGCTGGGCACGGAGCATGCGATGACTCAGGTGGGCTTCCTGTTCGATCCGGCTCGTTGCATCGGGTGCCAGTCGTGCCGGGTCGCCTGTCAGGTGTACAACGAAACCACCGCCGAGGTGAACTGGCGGCAGGTGACCTCGCACGAGCGCGGCGCGTTTCCCGACGTCGTCCAGCACAACCTTTCGCTGGCCTGCAACCATTGCGAACGGCCTGCCTGCATGGCCGTTTGCCCGGCCGACGCCATTCAGAAGCGCGTATCCGATGGCATCGTTACCGTCGATCCCGACCGCTGCAACGGCTGCCGGCGCTGCGTTGGCGCCTGTCCCTACGGTGCGCCGCGGCCGGCGCCGGATCGGTCCCGCGTGTCCAAGTGCGACTTCTGTATGGCGCGGCAGGACGCGGGACTCGCTCCGGTGTGCGTGGAGACGTGCGTCGGCGGGGCGCTGCGCTACGGGCCGCTGGACGAGATGGATGCGATGGCAGGGGAGGGGCCGCTGGCGAGCTCCGTCGAGGGCTTCTTCGATCCTGCGTGGACACGGCCGTCGATCCGCTTCGTTGCGCGGAAGTGAATGAGGCAAGACGCCGAAGCTGCCGGCACCGGGGGGGCGTGAGCTGTGGAGAGCGCGCGCCCGGCCCGGGTCCGGCACATAATCGTGCACGCACAGATGACTCGACCCGACCAGCTCGACCTGATGGGTCGCCCTGGCGTGACCCCGACCTTCCACAATCCGCGCACCTTCTTCTTCGGCGACCGCCACCGGGAAGTGTTTCTCGGGCCGGCGCGCACCGCGCGTCGAGGCCGGTTCATTCGGCCCTGGCGGTGGCGTTCCGGATCAAGCGCAAGTAGAACCTCACGGCGTCGGCGTAGGCGCTGACTGCGATGCGTTCGTCGGCGCCATGGGCACGACCAAGCTCGGAGACCGCCCCGCGCACCGGCGTGAAACGGAACACGTTCGGTGTGAGGCCGGTGTAGAAGCGGGCGTCGGTGCCGCCGGTGGTCAGCACGGGCGCGACCGCGGCGTCGGGGAAGACTTCCTGGACTGTCTGCCCGACGAGGGCGAAGGCGGTTGAGTCGGTAGGCGAGGTCGGCGAGGGTTCGCGCGCGCGCAGGACTTTGATGTCGATGCGCTCGTCGGCGATCACGTTGCGCAAGCGCTCGAGACTCGACGCGACCGTGTCCCCAGGCAGTATGCGCACGCTCACGACGCCGCGGGCGACGTTGGGGATAGCGCTGTCCTTTATTCCGCCCTCGAGCCGCGTGCCGACGACTGTGGTTCGTACCATCGCGTTCGAGGCGGCGCTTGCGGCGAGCTGCTGGCGCACGAGAGGTTCGAAGAGCCAGAGGTTGGCGAGCGCTACCCGGAGTACGCCGTGAGTTTCGGGAGCGATCGACGTAAGAAAGGCGCGTGCCGAAGGGACGAGCCGCGTGGGCCACGGTTGATCGTCGAGTCGGACCAGGGCGTGCGCCAGCAGGGCTACGGGATTGTCACGCGCCGGGGATGAGGAGTGGGTCGGGCCGGGGTTTGGTGCCGAGAGCTCGACGTAAGCCGCACCCTTCTCGGCAATACCGATCACCGCCACTGGCCGGGCCACGCCCGGCACGGCCCCTTCGAGAACGAAGCCGGCTTCGTCGAGCACGAAGTCGAGCCGCACGCCGCGTTCCGCGAGTCGCGCGGCGATGCGGCCAGCGCCGTCGGCGCCGTTCGCCTCTTCGTCGTGGCCGAAGGCCAGAAGCAGCGTGCGTTGCGGGACGAAGCCCTCGCCGAGCAGGCGCTCGCAGGCCTCGAGAATACCCACCACACCGACCTTGTCGTCGATGGCGCCACGTCCCCAGACGAAGCCGTCGCTGACCACACCGGCAAACGGCGGATGCGTCCACCCGGCGCCGGGGCCCTCGTCTGCGGGGACGACGTCCTGGTGCGACAGCAGCGCCGCCGGCGCAAGGGCGGCGCGCTTTCCGCGCCAGGTGAAAAGGAGACTGCGCCCGCCAATGACTTCGCGCTCGAACTGGGCGTGGACGCGCGGGAAGCGCTGTGCCAGCCACTGATGAAAAGCTCTCCATTCCGCATCGGCATCGAGTTTGGGCACCGGCACGGACACGGTGCGAAAGCGAATCGCCTCGGCGAGACGAGCGGCGAGAGCGTCCGCTTCCACATCGATACGCACGGCCGGCGGCGGCGTCGCCGGAGCCGGTAATCGTGCTGTCCGGTAAGCGACCAGCGCAACGATGCCGGCGGCGGGGAGCAGAACGGCGGCGAGGACGCGGCGAACGACACGGAGACGGGTCTTTGGCATCGGAGCAATCCTCATTTCGATGTTTCTGGCACACTAGCGCACTAGATTAGTATGTCAAGCTCGGCTATGCTGTGGCCCATGTCGACGACCGATCTCGATACTGTTGCCGTCGTATTCGCTGCCCTCGGGCACCCGGGCCGGTTGGCGATCCTGCGCGCGCTCCTGCGTGCGCACCCGCAGGGCCTCGTCGTCAGCGAAGTCCAGGAACTGGTATCCATGCCCGGTTCGACGCTGTCGCATCACCTCGATGCCCTGCGCCACGCCGGAGTCGTCGAGTCGACGCGCGAGGCGCAGCGCATTCGCTACCGGGCCAGGGTCGCTAACCTGCGGGCGGTGGCGGAGTTTCTGTCGACGCAGTGTTGTGCGAACGACGAAGGGGCCGAGCCGGAGGCGCCGGCGCCACGCAGCCCGGGCGGGCAGAGTCGCCGCGCGAGCCGGTGAAGCGGGCGTTGCAACGGCCGGTCCACGGCGAGCCGCCGTGCGCCTTGCGGGCAAGGCCCGGCTGTGGTCAGGTGCGCCGCGGCGAAAGACCCGTTCCGGAGGACCTCATGAGCGTGGAGATCAACGGCATTGCGCACATCCAACTGACCGCCCAGGACCCCGACCGCTGCGTGCCGTTCTGGGAGCAGCTCTGTCAGTTCATGGGCATGCGTACGCTGATTCGGGCCGACGACATCGTGTACTGCATCGGAGGCCGCACCGGGGTGCTGGTCCGCGGCGCCCCACCCGCGAAGCGCGATGTACCGTTCGATCAGGAACGACCCGGGCTTCATCACATCTGCTTCCGGGCCCGCAGCCGCGAGGATGTCGACGCCATTCACGGGTTCGCCGTCGAGACCCTCCACGCCCGCGTCGTGCACCCGCCCGAGGAGGGGGCATGGGCTCCGGGGTACTACTCGGTGCTGTTCGAAGACCCGGACGGCATTCGCATCGAGGTGAATCACGTGCCCGGCAGGGGGCACTTCGGGGACAGCGGGCGCCTCGGGCCCGGCGGGGCCGGGCCGGCCACGGAGTACGGCAGCGGCGGGCTCGGGGGTTGAGTCTTCCCCTACCTACCGGACCGGAAGGTGCGCTGTGCGAACAGAGCGAGGGCAGCCAGCATGAAGACCGCGAGGCCCGCGAGGCAGAGCCAGGTAAACCAGTGAACGACGCCCAGAAGGGCCATGACGAACACCAGGTAGGCGTAGTCCCGCCCGGTGAAAACGGTGAGCACCGCCGCGAGACGTGAGCCGCCGGCGGTAGCCCCCGGGCGGAAGAACAGGAAGTAAATCGGCACAGTCGTCGCCGCCGCGGCGACGAGGTTGAACGCCGACGCCCATAGATAGACGGGACTCCCGTGGGCGAGGCCATAGCCTGCGCCGGTGGCGAACAGTGCGGAGGCGTTGACGACGTTGTCGAGCCAGAAGTCGAGCTTACGGCCGAGATTTGATTCGAGGAACTTGAGGCGCGCGATTTCGCCGTCGACACCGTCGATGATGGTCGCCAGCAGTACGAGAAAGGCCCCGACCACCTGCGGACCGTACGTGCCCGCGAGCAGCAAGGCGACGCCGGTCAGGCCGACGAGAGTGCTGAGGAGGGTGATCCGATTCGGGGTGATGTCGCCGTGCATCAACCGTCCGGTGAGCCAGTGAGAAATGTGGCGGTCGAAGTGGCGGGCGATGAAAGTGTCGGACGGTTTCGTCGTTGCCGCGAGTAGCGCCGCTTCGGCCCTGCGAACACTTTCGGCGGTGGTAGTTGGTACGAACAGGCCGCTGCCGTCGGGATCGTAATCGACGACCGAGGCTTGCACGTCCGCAGGCAGCCTGGCGGTCCCGCCGTCGATCGCCGCCCGCAAGGCGGGGGCATGGTTCGTGTCGGCGTACCACAGGGCCGCGTTCCCGTCAGGGTCGGCGCCGACCCGAACCACGCGTCCGACGCCGGCGGTCCGGATTGCCGCCACCAGCGGCTTGTCGATTGTTGCCGGGGCGCGGAGGACGAACAGACCCGCCGAGGGGACGGCGTCGGCGTTGTCCACCCACACCGGGGGCGGCACTCCTTCGCGCCGGGCCAAAGCAGCCGGGAGGTCCGGGACCGTCGCCTCCGAGCAAGCGGGGGTGCGCAGGACATAAACGCGCATGCCGCTGCGGGCGAAGACGCACACGCCGCGCAGCAGCAACGACAGGCCGCCGACGCGGGTGCGCACGAAGGCGGAGTCGTGCGGAATTATCAGGGCGACCGGCGGATTCATCGGCGATCCGCAGGCGTTTACCAGTCCGCGATAAGGTTGGCGAGCACCCCCGGGCGAACCCATGGGCGGGTTACCTGCCATTCGCGGCTGCTTCTTGTCTCAATGCCTTGTTCCGTGCTCCAAGCGGGTGATGGAGCTGACATGGATAGATCGATGCATTCGATGATCGCCAGGGTGCGAGGTGCCGTGGCGGCAGCGGTGTTGCTGGCGCTGATTGGCGGCTGCGGCGCTTACAAGCGCTGGGCGTACGAGGGCTTCAGCCGTGACGGGTGGCAGCAGCCCGAGCAGGTGCTGGCGGCGCTGGAAGTGCAGCCGGGCGAGCGTGTTGCCGACATCGGCGCCGGCGGCGGATATTTCGCGTTCAAGCTCGCTGACGCGGTCGGGCCGGGCGGCCTTGTCTATGCCGTCGACGTCGATAAGGACATGACCGACTACCTGCGGGAGCGCGCGGCCGAGGATGGCTACCGCAATGTCGAGGTAATGCTGGCGCCGCCGGACAACTCGACCCTGTCGCCGGCGAGTGTCGACCTGGTCTTTACCTGCAACACGTACCATCACTTCGACCATCCGGTAGAGTATTTTTCCCGTCTGCGGTCGGCGCTGCGGCCGGGCGGGCGCGTCGCCATCATCGATCTCGATGCCCAACGCTCCACGCTGGTGTGGCTCTTCGGTCACGGCACCCCGCCGTCGACGATCGTGACTCAGATGGCCACCGCCGGCTACCGCCTGGAGCGGTCACACGACTTCCTGTCGCGCCAGAGCTTCATGGTATTCAAACCCACGCCGTAGGCACCAGGCGGCAACATTGGTAGGGTATCTCGCGCTCGTGCCGACACGGTGTGCCCCCAAGCCCCCATGCCCAACCCCCAAGCCGAAGCCATTCGCCTGACGACGCTCGTGACCGCCGGCGGTTGAGCGCGCAAGCTCGGAGCGAAGGACCTGGTTCAGGTCCTCGGACAGATCGCGCCGATTGCGCACCCGTGGGTGGACCCGACGGTCGGGCCGCTCGACGACGCGGCGGTGTTGCGTCCGCCCGGCGGACCGGGACTGGTGTTTACGGTCGACTTCATCACTCCGATTGTCGACGACCCCGAGACGTTCGGAGCGATTGCCGCCGCCAATTCGCTGAGCGACGTGTACGCCATGGGCGGCGAGCCGCAGGCCGCCCTCGCGGTGTGCGGCTTTCCGAGCGACACGTTGCCGGAGGAGGTCCTGACTCGCATCTTTACCGGCGGCCGGGACAAGGCGGCCGAGGCGAACTGTGCCGTGGTCGGCGGACACACGGTCAAGGACGTCGAGTTGAAATACGGGCTCTGCGTTCTCGGCTCCGTCGACCCCGCGCGTGTGATGTCCCAGGCCGGTGCACGCGTCGGCGATGTGTTGGTTCTCACCAAGCCGCTCGGTTTCGGCATTGTCTCGCAGGCCATACGTAAACAGGCGGTCGCGGACGCCGAGATCGGGGAAGCGGTGCGTTTGATGACGTTGCTCAATCGCGAGGCGAAGGATGCGGCGTTGTGTGCCGGGGTACGGGCGGCGACGGACATCACCGGGTTCGGTTTGCTCACCCACCTGCACAACTTGCTGTCGGCCTCGCGGGTGGCGGCGCGGGTGAGTGCCGGTGCGGTGCCGGTTCTCGACGGTGTGCGAGAACTCGCCGCGGCGGGGCACGTTCCGGGCGGGTCCAGGAACAACCTCGCATACGCGGCGGAGTTCAGCGCCTTCGACGCCGGGGTCGGGGATATCGATCGGCTGGTGCTGGCCGATGCGCAGACTTCGGGTGGGCTGCTGCTGGCCGTTGCGCCGGCGCGACTGGATGCGCTTCTGGGCGGATTGGCGGAGCGGAGCGTGGCGGCGCGGGCTGTCGTGGGTGAGGTGATTGCGGGTCAGCCCGGGAGGATCGAGGTGCGTCGATGAGTGGCGCTGCATGAACGAGGGCCGGAGTTCGCTTGCGGTTCTAACGGGCGCCGGTCTTTCGCGGTCGGCCGGACTCTGGCAAGAAGGGGGCACATGGCGGCGGTGTATTCGCGAGGAGAGGAGGCGACGATGCGAGCGATGGCGGTTTTGGGAGTGATGGCGGCGGTGGCGCTGTTGTGTGGTCCGGCCGGGGCGGATGCGACGCCGGTACCGGCGACGCCGGAGGTTGGCCAGACGGGAGCCGGCGCTGCCGGCGGGGGTATGCCGGAGGGCGTTCGGATGGGCGGGAGGCGGCGGGCGCCGCGACAGAGCGTGTGTGCGGCGGAGATCGCCAAGTTCTGCAGTGGCGTCGAAAGAGGGCAGGGGCGCTACCGCGAATGCCTGACCAAGCATCTCGACGAGCTCTCGCCTGCCTGCAAAGAGCACGTGCAATCCGGCGGCGCCGATGGCGGTGCCCGTGGCGGTGCGGCCGGGAGCCGTGGGATGGCCCGCTCGCGCTGGCAGGGGGCGTGTGCGGCCGAGCTGGAGAAGTTCTGTAAGGATGTGCAACCGGGACGAGGCCGCATTCAGCAGTGTCTTACGGGGCACGAGGCGGAGTTGGGAGAAGCCTGTAAGGATGCGCTGCAGGCGGGTCGCGGCACCCGTCGCTGATTACGTGACCAGCCCGCGCGTCGCCATTGCAGTCCTGGTCGCCGGGGTGGTCGCGATCGGGCCGAACCCGAACGGGGCGGCCGGAGCGGCCACCGGTCTGGGCGGGCCGGCCGAGCCGGGGCGTACGACCGAGGGGCGGTTCCTCGTGGCGACCGAGGCGCTGGCCGACCCCAACTTCTCGCGCACGGTGATCCTCATGCTCGCGCACGATGCCGGGGGGGCCATGGGAGTCGTGCTGAACCGGCCGTCAGGCGTCAGCCTGCGCGAAGCGGTGCCGGGAATTGCGGAACTTCGTGGGCGCGAGGACCGGTTGTTTTTCGGGGGCCCGGTCGGGCTGAACCTGATGATCGTGCTGTTGCGTTCGGCACGGCAGCCGAAGGAGGCGCGCCGGGTGTTCGACGACGTCTACGTGACCGGCAGTCTTGCGGCGTTGCGCGAGGCGCTGGCGAGGAAGGGCAAGGCCGAGCGGATGCGCGCTTTCGTCGGCCATGCGGGATGGGCGCCGGGGCAGTTGGAGAACGAGATTGGCAGGGGGGATTGGCGGGTGGTCGACGCCGACCCCCGGTTCGTTTTCGATACTGCCCCGGGTGAGGTCTGGCGGAAGCTGTACGAACGTACGGAGGGCGAGTGGACCCGCCGCGACGATAGCGGCATGGGGATCGCGTGGGCGGCCCGGACCGAGGCGGACTTGCCCTCAGTCGACTTCGATGTACCGCCTTGATTTCCACAGCGATGTCGAACGGCAGATCGGCTACTTGAATCCGTACCCGTACGCAGCGAAGCGGTACACGTACTCGAACGAAAGATACGGGGAAGAGGAGTTACCGCTCCTCTTCCAACTCGGTCTTCATCTGAATCACCCGTGTGATTCCCGTGCGGGTGATCAGTCCGACGATGCGCGAGCCGGCAGTGACCAGCAGGCGACCGGTGTCCGCCTCGATCATCTGCCGGAGCGCGTCGGCCACCGAAGCGCGCGCATCGATGCGGACGGCTCCGTCCGCGGGCCGCATGAACTCGCCGATGCGTCGTTGTGCACGTTCGTCAGGTGGGCACTGCTTGAGCTCGGTCAGGGTGACGATCCCCGCCACCAGTCCGTCGCGGGTGACCGGAAACCCGCCGTATCCGTGGCGCAGGAAATGCTCGTCTACGGCGGCGGTTACCGTCATGTCGGCGGGCAGCATCTCCGGACGATCGATCATCAAGTCGGCGACGCGCACGCCGCCGAGCGCATGCTGGACGACCACGCCGTGGTAGCTGGCCCTGGCCGCGGCGCGCAGAAACATGCCGATGAAGATCATCCAGAGGCCGCCAACCAGGGACCCGAGAAAGATTTGCAGTACGCCAAGCGCCATGACACCGGCCGCGATCCCCGCACCCCAGTCCGCGGCCCGCGCCGTCGCCTGGCGCATGTTACCCGAACGCAACCAGAGAATACCCCGCAAGATACGACCGCCGTCGAGCGGAAAGCCTGGGAGCAGATTGAACACCGCGAGCGCGACATTGATGAACGCCAGGTACTCGAACAGCGCTACCCACAGTGCGTCGACACGGGCGGCGACGGCGAAGTGCTGGAGAACCCAGAAGAGGGCGCCGAGCCCGAGACTCGTCAGCGGTCCCACCGCGGCTATCTGCAGTTCGGCCCGGGCGCTCGACGGTTCTCGCGACAGGTGCGCCATGCCGCCGAAGATGAAAAGGGTGATGCGTTTGACGCTCTGTCCGACCCGGTTGGCGACCATCGCATGCGACAGCTCATGGATCAGCACGGAGGCGAAGAAGAGAAAGGAACCGACGGTACCGATGACGAGATACTGCGTCCAGCCGTACCCCGGGTAGTAGCGCGGGAAGTACCCCGCGGTCAGGCTCCACAGCACGAGCAGGAAGATGACGATCCAGGAGTAGTCGATCGCGATCTGGATGCCCGCGATGCGGAACAGGTCGATGCCGCTCTGTCGTGACAAGGAGGACTCCTCAACGCACCATTGGAAATGCCGCAATGCGCAGGCGCGCGCAACCGAACGGGACGAGAGTCAGATCCTCGCAGGGGCTCCCGGCAAGTGTCCCCGCGGGTGGCAGCGGTCCGCCGACACCGCCGGCGGTGGTCCATTCCGGCAAACGCTGACCGGGCACCCGCAGGCGTACCGGCGCGGTGGCTGGCGTCCATGGCTGCGCGGCGGCCGGGCCGGACTCCACGCCAATCGGCGCCGCCGGGTCCTCCGGGTCGAGACGCAAGCCGTAGTTCCATGGCGTCGTCGGGTGAACCTCGTACTCCTCGAACGGCGCCGTGCCTCCGACGGCGCGCCAGTCCTCGCCGATACCGAGAGCGAACACCAGCGGTCCGCGTTCCACGACCAGCGCGTCATCCCATCGGGCTACGCGCGGGCGCATCGGGAGGTGCAGATCGACACGATCGCCGTCGGTCCACCGGCGTGCGAGGCGCAGGAGCCAGCCCGCACCGGTGCGGGGCTGAGTGGTCGCGGCGACCCGGCCCGGGTCGGCGGCGACGTCGTTGACGGCGAGCGTGACTCCGGCTGCCCAGCCGGGTACCCGCACCCAGAGAGGGAACTCCACCGCCTTGGCGAGGCGAACTGTGAAGCGGACGTCCGGCTCGAACGGGTATCTCGTTTCCTCGACGATGTGGACCTGCCGGCCGTTGCCGACCGTGGCGGTCACCGCCGTCGGGGCGAGGACCCCGGCGAGCAGGCCGCCGTCCGGCGTGGCCATCCACGCGCTGCTTACCAACCAGGGCCAACCCATGTGCAGATTGGCCGCGCAGCAGCCGTAGCCGCTGAACGGGCCGAAGAGCAAATCGGTTTCGTGGTGAACGTTGAAGTTGCGCCCGCCGGGCGTGCATTCCACCTGGTTGACGAGCTGAAAGTACTGATGGGTGCGGTGATCGGCGGACATGATCGCCGGCAGGGCGTTGTAAGCGATGCGCTCGATAGCGTCGCCGATCCATGCTTCGCCATCGATTTGCAGGGCCCGTTCGAGGGTGGCCAAAAGCTCGACGATGGTGCAGAACTCGGTGCCCTGGGTGAAACCCCGACCGTGCAGGAACTCGTCGCCGGAGAATGTGCCCTGCACCTGCCCGTGGGCGCCGAGAGTACGTTCCCAGCCGATCCGGAAGGCCTCGCGATGACGCGGGTCCCCGGAGCGCTGAAAGAACACCAGCGGTTCTTTGAGCCCCATGGCACGGTTGACGCCATGGCCGAAATCGAAAGCGTCGGCGGACGGCGCCTCGCGTTCGCACTCGGTCAGCCAGTCGCTGGTCTGGGCGTGCAGGAGATCGGCGAGTTCGAGAAGCTGGCGATCTCCGGTGCGGTTGTACAGCCACAGCACGCTGTCCAGGTTGTCCCCTCCGCGCGGTCGTCCCCAGGCTTCGAGCGGCCGCGACGGCAGGTGTGCCTGCTGATGGCGGAAGTAGCGGGTCATGAACGGCGGGACGCGGAGGTCGCCGGTGGCTTCGTGGTAGAGGCGCAGAGCATCGAGCATCGGCATGCGCGGCCACCAGTCGTCGTTGTGCGCCGGTCCGAAGTACCCGTCCGTGCGTTGCGAGCCGAGGGTCCACTCGATCCACTGGCGTGCCCGGGCGATCAGGCGGGAGTCGTCGAGGGTGTAAGCGAGGGCGAGCAGGCCGCGGACATAATAGGGGCCGCGCTCCCAGTTCTCGCCGCTGCCGCCCAGCCAGCCGCTGTTCGGCCCCACGTCCTCCCAGATGTCCATCAAGTGACCCGTGAAGCCCTCGGCGGCGAGGCGAAGCTGCTCGTGCAGCCAACCGAGGGCACGCACGCTGCCAAGGGGCAGGCGCGCGAAGGCGCTGGGCGCCAGGGGCGGTCGGTTCCAGACGTACACGGGCGCAGCGGTCTCCCGGCGCCACTGGTACGTCAAAGCGGGTTACGGGGGCAAGGGAGGGGACGCGGCGGATTCCTGACCCAAAGCGGCGGACAGCTTTGTGTGCTGAGGAGCCATCATTGCTCAGACGGCGGTGGCCTGTACCAGCCGCGGTGGAATCTCGGCAACCTTCCTTACGAGCGCGTACGCCCAGCGCCCGTACCGGCCCTCCGCGTTTACGGCATCGATCCAGCGCTGCGCCGCCTGGCGTTTGACTTCATCGAGCGGATCGTAGCCTTTGGTTTCGAGGATCAGAAAACGCGGCGGCTCCGTCCGCAGGCGGACGATGAAGTCGGGCATGTAGTCGTGCGGTTCGCCGTTGTGGAGGTACGGGATCGCGAACCCTAGCCCGGCGTTCTTCACGAACGCATCGACGCATGCGTGCGTGTCGATCACGTACGCCGCCGACTGCTCCCACTTCGCGGTGTCCGCGACCACGTAGTTCAGATGGCTGCGGGTGACTTCGCGTACGTCCCGGCTGGTCCAGAAGTCAACCTCCGCCGTCGACCCGGGGCCGCGGCTGGTTTCGTAGCGCGGCACCTCGGGGGCTTCGCCCTGCGACGCGTCGGGTTGAATGGCGGCGACGAGTCGCTCGATCACCCATCCGTAGTATGGCGAGAGAAAGACGTCGAGAATGTTCGTCGGCGGAACCGGCTGGACCCGCTCGCGCAGGTACCGTTCGGCGATGCGGACGAGCTGGGGAAAGAGGACGTGCACCGGCGCTTCACACCCGGGTTGCGCGACGTAGTCGCGGGTCAGATCGCGCGCCAGGTCGAAGACCAGTTCCTGAAGCCGCCTGCCGGACCGGTACGGATTGAGGTCGACGCTCTCGATCCTTCCCGGCCCGGTGAGCGAATGGCGACCCTTGTTGTTGGGCAGCGCCCCCTTCATCTGCACCTCGGGCGGGATGTTCATCGGGTCGAGCACCAGTGTGGCCGCCGCATCCAGATTGATCGTTACGCGGTTGCGGATCGCCTGCCGGTAGCCTTCGACGCGCGGATAAGTGATCTCGAAGCGCGCCTTCGCCGGTACCGCGTGGACGTGGTAGCGCTTGGCAGTCGGCGGCTTGGGGCCGACGTTGGCTTTGAACGGAATCACCTCGAACGGGACCCCGAACACCTTGGCAACTTCCTCGCTCAGCTTGCCGTCTTCGCTGACCTCGTAGGTGGTGCGCCGCAGGCCGCGACCGACCACCTGCTCGCACAAGAGCTGCGACATGAACGGCCGCAGGCCGACGATGTGCGTGACCGTGTTGCAGTCCCAGCCTTCCGTGAGCATTCCGACGCTGACGATACAGCGCACGTCGCGGCCGGGAGGATGCAGCGGCTGCCCCCGTCTCTTGGCGAGATCTTCAAACCCCTCCGGGTAGATCGGCCGTCCCTGCCGGTCCTTCGGCCATTCGGTCTTGCCGACGGTGTCCAGCGTCCGGCGCATCCACGCCGACTCGTCGCTCTTGGTCTGATCGGTGTCGGTCTCATGCGCGACCTTGGAGTCGACGCGGATCGTGCTCATGCGGCCGTTGTTGCGAAACCCCTCGATGCTCGCCGGCGGGATGCCGGGCGGCGGGCGGTCCTCTCCGAGCCAGTCGTACACCACCTTGGCGATCTTCGTGTTCTTGCACACCACGATGAACACCGGCGGGCGCGGGTCGTCCTTGATCGACTCCCATTCGCGGCGCAGCTCCTCCCACAGGCCCGCCAGCATCGCAATCGGCGTGCTGGCCCACTTGAGAATCGCCTCGGGTTTCGGGTTGCCCTTCTTGCCGCCGCGCTCGGCGGGAGTCAGCCTCGGCAGGATCCACCGCCAGATGTTGAAGTAGCCCGGAATCGCGGCGCCCGTCGTGTCGCGCACGGCGAGCTGCGGGATCTTCACCAAGCCTGACTCGATCGCATCGGTGAGCCCGAAATCGCTCACCACCCACGCAAAGGTCCGGTTCGTCTCCTGCCCGACGCGGCCGAGAAAATACGGGGTGGCCGACAGGTCGACGCAGCAGTTGATGCCCCGGAGCTTGTGGATCCGATCGAGGCCGTCGATCCATACCGTCGCTTCCTTGAAGAACTCCTCGCCCTCTTCCTCCTCGCCGAACAGATCGCCCTCGGTCTCGTCCGGCTCCGGACGGCGAATGCGGTAGGCGTGGTGGGCCTCGTCGTTGAACACCAGGATGTTCTGCTTGCCGCCGACCTCGCGGCCCAGGATGCGGTTCACGAGCGCCGTGTCGCTCTCGACGTAGCGCACGGCTTCGATCTGCACCTTCTTGAGGTGTCCCTGCTTGTCGCGTTCTTCCGCCACAACGGTCAGGAGGTCCGCTGCAACCTGTCGTTCCAACTCCTCGGCCGTGAGGTAGCGCCTGCCGCGCGCGACGGTCGTCTTCGGACCGATGGTGACGGCCTCGCGGACCCGCACGGGTACACCGGCCTTCGCCACCGTGGCGCTCACGCCCCCGACCTGCACGCCATGCGGCTCGAACACGTGCCAGTTCGTGACCAACACCCGGCCCTGCGTGAGCAGGGCCATGAGATGCGGCGCCACCAGGTCGCGGGTTCGGTAGATGCTGGCTTCGCCTTCGTTCGGGTCGAGCTCGCGCAGCCGATTGCGGATCGTCACGTTGGGGCACACCACCAGCGCGACGTCCGAGAAGCGCGCGTCGCTGCGGTCGGTGACTTTGTTAAGGATGCTCCACGCGGCCAGCATGCCCATCACGGTCGTCTTTCCGGACCCGGTCGCCATCTTGCAAGCGTACCGGCGAAACGCCGCGAAGCCCTCGGCCTTGCGCTCGTCGCTCGGTTCATCGAGCGGGACCTCGATGCCCTGCCGGAAATCGGCGCGGGCTTCGGTGAGGAAGATGATGGTCTCGGCGGCTTCGAGCTGTGCGAAGAACAGCCGCTGCTGGCGGCCGTCACGCCGCCAGTAGTGCAGCAGCTCCAGCGTCGTGCGCGTCACCCCCGCCCACTGATGCGCGCGCCACTCCTTCACGCGTTCGCGGATCCGATTGACCAGCTTCAGCTCGATGGCCGTGCCCGCGCCGTCGCGCGGCTCCGTCTCGTCACCGCGACCGGGCGGCCGATAGAAGTACATCGCCGGCCGCCGCCCCGGCATCCGCTGCGGCTCCTCGCCCTCGACGATTCGCCAATGCTCTCGCGGCTCCTCAAACGGGGAGCAGAGGATGGGCTGCTGGACTTCAAAGCCGCTCATTGACCAAGGGCCTTCACGATGCCGTCGAGCTTTTCCTTCACCTCCGGATGCAGCTCCGTCGCCGGCATCAACGCCGCGATCTCATGGTAGCGCGTGTAGGGCACGTCAGGCAGACCGGCGGCAGCCAATGCCGGCGGGATCAATTCTGTTCGTGCCTTGGTACCGATCAGAAAGGGGTGATCGGCAAGAGGGTCTCTCAGGAAGGCGGGTGGTTGGGTTTCGTTCAGGTACTTGCGCAGATCGTCGGCGTGGGCTGAGGCTGCGGCGGGTCCCACCATGTATTCGACGTAGCGCGCCAGCGCCGCGGGGTGAAAGAGATAGCTCTCGATCTCGTAACGCCGCCAGCGGAGGCGCTGGAGCCCATGCCCCGTTATCGGCGTCGGCGGAATCTCTGAGCGCGCGTCACCATCGAGAAGCTCCAACCCCGGGAGGTCGCGAATGAGCCGTAGGGCCTCGTAGTGGTCCTTCGCTTTGATCCCCTCTGCGCCTGGGCGCGGCTGTGCGACGGTCTTTCTCCAGAACAGGCGTGTCGTCAGAATCTCATGTGCCGGATGGCCGAGCGTCTTCGCCCACGCCCGCAAGATCTCCAAGTCTGTATAGTCTTCGAGGTACAGCACCCCGGGCGCATCGAGGGCGAGCAGGATGTCCTCGTTCGACAGGACCCCGAGCGACTTGATCAGCAAGGCCCGTTCGTCGGAATCGGCCAGCATACGCGGCTGCGTCATGAGCACGCAGAGATCCCTTGGCTCGACCGAGTTGATGATGACCTCCGAGTGAGTGGCGATAACGAGTTGCGACCTCTGTTTCGCCGCGACGCTTCGCAGCTCGCCGTAGATCGCGTCTTGCAGGATCACGTGAAGGTGTGCGTCAGGCTCATCAAGCAACAACACAGCGCCCGGTCGCGTATTGAGGAACGTGAGAAGCATCAACACCTGCTGAAACCCGCTCCCGGCGCTGGCGATGTCGAACCGCGCGCCCGCCGACCGTTCCGAGTACTCGGCGACGATGTGTGCTCCGGTTGCGTCCGGCGGCGACAGATCATAGCCGAACAGACGTCGAATCGACTCGAGGATCGCTCGCCAGGCAGGCTCAGACGCGTTGGCCTCTACCAGGAGATTCCGAAGCACATCGCCCGGTTTCGCTTGGCCGAGCATCTGGTCGATCTTCGGCCGCTGATACACGGGCTCGTCCACACCCAGACCGGACATCGCCGGCACAAACACCGTCGCCAGGTTCGCGCTGCGCACCATCGTCGGCTCCGCATCGCGCTTTGGGCGCACGTAGATCTGCTCCGTGCTGTCAGAAATGAACTCCATGGTAATCGCCCAGTCGCCCGTTTGGACCAGGACTTCCACGGGTCCGCGATACTCCCGTTGATTCCACAGCAGGTCGAACGCCCGCAGCGGTACGGCCGAAAAGGCCTGCCTCGCAATCGGTGCCCTCGGATACGCGCCGCCGTGACGCTGGAAGTCGTTCAGCTCCTTCCAGCGGTTAAGGGCCAGGCTCCAAGCCGCGATTGCCTGCAAGACCGTCGTCTTTCCGGTGTTGTTCGGGCCGGCCAGGACGATATTGTCGGGCAGGACGAACTCGACCTCGTCGAACCGCTTGAAGCGGCGGATCGCGACCTTGCGGATCACGGCTCGACGTCCTTCAGGTCCTTCACCACCATCAGCTCATTGCCGCGGTCGTCGATGACCTTCACCGCGATCGTCCCGTGCTCACCCGCCTCGAACGGAGCGCTGATCGTGCCGGCGAGGTGCTCCCACACCGCATCGTCGTACTCGCCCTTCAGCGCCCGCTTCAGATCGTCCCACGCGGCGGTGCGTGGGAAGAACGCCTGGCAGACGTGGAAGCAGAGGCCGTTGTAATCGGTATCGAGAAACCACGCCGGCACATCGTGGCCGCGGTAGGGCTTGGCCTCCATCGTCGCCGGATCGAACACATCGAGCCCGGCCAGCTCCACTTGGTATTCCTCTCCCTTGCTGCCGGCTCTCGACTGCCGGCTGTCGACGCGCCGCAGGCGCATCTCCGGCAACCCGCACACGCTGAAGATCTGGCTCGACCGCATGTTCTTCAGCAGGTCGCCCATCATCAGATCCGGTGTTGCCTGTACGTAGGTTGCCGGCACGCCGACGGCTTCGTCGCACTTCTCGACCAACTCGCGCGCATTGGGCTGAATCGCGAACCCAATCACGTACAGGTGGGAGTAAGCCTTGGCGTGCGCCTCGCGCGCCGCCTCGTACACCAGCTTCTCGCTGACGGCGCCGTTATCCGGACCGAACACGATGGCCACGGGTTTACCCTCCGCCTTCCACCTGTCCCCGCCAGGCGGCTCGGCCACCGTGCCTTCTTCCGATGGCTCCCCCTTTGACACAGGGGGGCCAGGGGGGATTTCCCCCTCCGCCGTCGCGCCGGAAATCCCCCTCGATCCCCCTTTTCCAAAGGGGGAAGCAGAGCCATTCCCGTTCACCACCACCACCACCGCCTCCGCCGACAGCGACAACGTCTTCGCCGGCGGCCGCACGTTGCGCAGCGTCACCGTCCTCCCGCCGCCGACGTGCAGCACCGGCGACTTGCGCAGTACCTCCAGCATGCGGTCCACAAAGGAGCCGTAGGTCTCCACGCCGACCCCGGAGTCCTCGACGCCAGCGCCTTCCCAATCGACCGGCGTGGGAATCGTCGCCTCGACACAGAATGGACCGGAGACGCGGGTGATTTTCGATTCCACTTCCGGGCGATCGACGAGCACCTCTTCTTCCGGCGGTTCGTTGTTGGCGATGCTCTTCAGGGTCACATGCGGCACGATGCCACCGACCTCTTCACCTTTGTTGTTCTGCTTGCGCACATAGATGAAGCCGCCTGCCGGACCGCGCTTCTGGTCCTTGAGCTGGTAGAAGGGGAAGGTCGCCGTCAGCAATCGCTGCCGCGCCAGCGCCAAGGGCACCCGACTGGTATCGATCGTGATCCAGCGACGGCCCCATTGCTCGGCGACGTAGGCTGTGGTGCCGCTGCCGCAGTTGTGCACGGCGCACACCTCGGTGAGAAAGGAGTGCGCGCCTTCGACTTCGAGATCGTACACGCGCTCGTCGGACCACTCGCGATGGACGGCAGTGACTTCGGCACCGGTCAGGTGCACCTCGTCCATCGCGCGGTGCGAGGAAAAGCCCCCTCCTTGGCCCTCCCCGCGGACGGGGAGGGGACCTGATCGCGTGGCGTCTTCCTCCGCTCCCGCCGTCCCCCTGTCTATGGGGGGATCGAGGGGGTTCGTCCTCCCCCCGTTCACGGGGGGATCGAGGGGGGGGGCTGCATCCATCACCCAGAACACCACGTCTCCCGGCAGAAGCGAACCCGCCTGTATCCACTGCGCTCCCTCCGGTGACTCCCGGCGCATGCGGCACTGTGACTCAATCCACAGGACAACGCCCTCCAAGTTCGTTCCGACCTCGTTTGCCGGCACCCGCAACACGTCGAGACCCAACCCGCGCAGGTAGCGGTCGCGCTCGTGGTCGTACTCGATAGCCTGGGGCGTAAAATGCGTTGCGCCGTCTACCTCGACCACGAGATGCGCCTCGCGGCAATAGAAGTCCGCGATATACGGGCCGACCGGATGCTGTCGACGGAACTTGAAGCCACTCTGCCGTTGACGAAGCGCGGCCCACAGCGCGCGCTCCGGCGGACTCATGTCGTGGCGCAGCGCCCGCCGGCGCTCGAGATGTGCAGGCGGGCTGCCAGACCAGTCGCGCTGGCCGCCGAGGCTTCGTGGGCGCAGCCGCGCCAAGACGCGGTGGTCGGCGGTCATACAGAGCGGTGTCACGGTGCCGGCATGCTGCACACTCACCATCCAGCCGCGGTAGTGGCGCGCGATGACTCGGATCACGCGGTGCGGAAGTCCGTCGTGCGCGTAGACCCGGTCGCCGGGTTGCAGCGACTCGATGGGGGTCAACCGGGCCCCCTCCCCGGTCATCCCGGTGGCAGTCGCTTCGCTGCCGCTCTGCGCGAAGCCCCCTCCCTGACCCTCCCCGCGGACGGGGAGGGGACCTGATCGCGTGGCGTCTTCCTCTGATGCCGCCCTCCTCCCGTCCACCGCGAGATCGAGCGGGTTCCTCTTCCACCCGTTCACGGGGGGATCGAGGGGGGGTGCCTCCGTCGCGCCCCAGACCCGCGTCCCGCGCCGCACACACGTCGGGTCGAGCACGAGATCACCGGGGTCGGTGGTCATCTGAACGCACCGCTCGACAACTTGTGCGGCTGTTTGGACTGCATAGATCCGATCCAAGGCGCCGCGAACGTCCATCCAGACGTTGTTCAATGCGCGGTAGGGGAAGTCATCGAAGTATCGCTTGTAGATCCGCAAGCCCGGCTGCGGAAGGATCCTTCCGACCTCGCACAAACGGAGCATGCCCTCGATGCTTGTCTTCCAGTTCTTTGTTTTCCCGGGATCGAAGGTGATGCCGCGCCAGGTGAACGGCACCGACGTGTTCACACGGAACCCATCGGACACAGCGGAGTCTGTCGCGAAAAGGCGCGAGTGAGGCGGCAGCGGCCTCAGGCCACTGAGTTCCTCCCGTTCAACCTTGCGCACAGTGCCGTCAGCAAGTTCGACGTTCGTGTACTCGGCCGATCCCTCTTCGCCTAACGCCTTCTTCACGTAGAGCCGGTGGTATTTGATATGGTCTCGATCCCGCGTGTACCAGATGACGAAATCGATAACAGTCGCGAGTGTTTCACTAGTGGCCCCCCCTGTCTTTCGAGCACAGGTCATGGAGATGAAGTTCTCAGCTCCAAACACCTCGTCCATCACTTCGCGCACATGGTGCAGATTCTCGTCGCTGATCTGCACGAAGATGCTCCCGCTTGGCGCCAGCAGCTCGCGGCACAACAACAGTCGATCCCGCAAGTACGTCAGGTACGAGTGCAGCCCCAGCTCCCACGTATCGCGGTACGCCTTCACCATCTCCGGCTCGCGGGTCAGGTCCTCGTCGTCGTTGTGCTTCACGTCGCGCTTGCGGACGAAGGGCTGGAAGTTGGAGCCGAAGCGGACGCCGTACGGCGGGTCCATGTAGATCATCTGCACCTGACCGCCGAGGCTCTCGTAGTGCAGGAGGGAGTTCATGACCACGAGGGAGTCGCCGAGGATGAGGCGGTTGACCCAGTTGTCGGGGTACTCGTAGGCGCGCAGGATCTGGTCGTGGATGGGGCGCTGGGGGTCGGCGAAAAGGTCGAACATCGAGAGCTGCCGGTCGCGCTTGTGGCCCTTGAGCGTCTCGAGGATCGCCGTGGTGGAGAGGCGTTCGTGGACGAAAAGCGGCAGCGTCGGGACGTCGAACGACAGCCGCTCGGCCTTGCCCGCCCAGTTGAGAAAGGGCTCGCTCAGCGCCTTCAACTGCGCGGCGGCCGCTTTGGCGGCCTCGATCGAGTCTGCTTCCAGGATCTGGCGGATCAGCGCTTCGCCCTGTTCGCGAGCCGGGTTCTGGCCGTCCCACTCCAGCGCCGGCGCCAGGGACGAGTCGTAGCGGTAGCGCTGCGGGGGCTTCTTCTTGCGAAACTGCGCCTGCGTTCCGACGTCGGGGCGGAGCAGGCTCGTCGCCTCCGGGTGGCGGTAGGGCGCCATGCGCTTCGGCTGCGCCTGAGCCTTCGGTTTCGGCGTGCGCACGCGTCGAGCCATCCCGTCCTCCCTATGCCCGTGAGGGCGACCTCCGTCCACAGCGGGATTAGCTTACAACCCGCGCCGGGGGCAACCGGAGTATGGTCGAGAGAGATGCCCTGCCGTTCAGCACAGCGGCATTGCGGGCGGCGGCGTCCGAGGAAGCCCTATCTCAGGCGAGCGCTACGGGGCGACACAGGGGAAAGATGCGCCCATGCCTATTGCCATCAGCGAGTCCTGGGCGCGCGGGTCGCGGAGGAAGACCTCCCGTTCCGCGATGCAGCGCGCGATCGCCAGGACGCAGTCGACCAGGTCGGGTACGCTGCTCACCGTGATCGGCGTCAGGGGCGGCGGCAACGAGGCGCACTCGGTGGCGACGTTGTCGAACCCCAGACCGGCGATATATGCGAGCACGTCCGCAGTCGGGATCAACCCGCACTTGGTCAGCGCCTTGGTCCGAATGCCGGCGATCTTTTCGGCGACTTTTGTGGGGACCCCGCTGCACGAGGTTGTGGCCGCGGTCAAACACTCCATGGGGCTCTCGGCGTCGATCTCGAACGCGAGGTTGCAGCGCACCGCCTTCTCGGTGCACTTGTGCACGGACTTGGCGACAAGGGTGCTCACCAGACGGCCGATCTTGGTGAACTCCTTCTGGCAACGGAGCAGATCGGTACTGGTAGCCGCGGCCGTGGTGGTTGCCGGTGCGGCAGCAAGCGCCACGAAAACGGCGATCGGCAGGGCTGGGCGAGCGACACGTGTCATGATGGATCTCCCGCTGGCAGGCATGGTCATGGCACGTCGATCGTGCCGGTGACCGTGTCCGAACACGACGCGTCCTTGAGGTCGATGCAGTAGTTGTAGTCGACGGTGAACGGTCCGAGGGTGACTGCATCGCCTGATCCGTACGGCTCCTTGATCTGGTACGTCAGAGCGGCGGGGTCGGTGCAGGGATCGAGTGCCGTGCTGACCGAGATCGTCAGCTTACCGTTCTGGCCGCCGCCGCAGGGCAGGGTGGCGGCGTCGCCCTCGATCTGTACCGCCATGCCCGACGAGATGGAGATCGTGCCGGGGCTGACCAGTGTGCCGCTTCCCGGAGCGGTTGCGCTGACGATGACCAGCGTGCTCGGCGGGCGCGGCAGGTTCGGGTATGGCCCGCCGAGTCCAGCGTTGTCGAGCAGGATACCGATACGCGGCATGACATGACCGACGACGGTATCGACCTCCACGTCGATTTCTCCCCGCAGGCAATCGATGAAACTCGGCAGGTCCACGGCAAGGTTGCAGGTTGTGTCGTTCCCGAACCAGAGTCCGCCGGCCGCCGTCGAGAGCATGTCCGTGAGCCCGAACGGCAGGCACTCGGTCCCGCTCTTGGTGTCGAACTTGTCCGCGGCCTTGTTCACCGCCGAGTCGGCGCTCGGGCCGATGGCGCGCTTGCAGCTATCTGTCGCCTTGGATCGACACCCGTTGGCGTTCTCGCCGTCGACCTCCAGCAGGATGTCGCACTTAAGCAGCTTGGCGCCGCACGTCAGCAACGACTTGCGGCGCTTATCTGCGTACACGCGCCCCGCCGTCGACAGGGCCTTCCGGCATGCCAGCGCGGCGTCGAGCTGAGTGCTGGCTGCCGCAGGCGCTGCATCGAGGACCACGAGTGCACCGAGCGCAGCCAGCGCGGCGATGCGCAGAGGGCCGCTCGTCCTTGCCTCGATCCGTTTCCGCCGAGTCATGGCGCTGGGGAAACGACGCAGTCGGAGCAACACGTCGGGCTGCTGCCCGGCGCACCGCCGCGGGCTGCACAGCGCTCCGGCGACGAGCTGATCTTGCACCGCGTGCCGACCAGGCGTTTGATCTGACGCGAGACGCAGCTCACGTATCGCATGTTCAACCCTCCAGTTCGTACTGATGAACAACTGTTCACCCCTAGGCTTAATAAGACCATCGCCGTGTCGGTGTCAACATGAACGTGCAGTTCGGCGTGACGAGGGGGGGATGGTGAAGGACGTCGGCCGCAGGCAGTGGATCAGCGAACGATCGAGCGGGAGCGCCGCCGGGAGCAGTACCCTGCTGGATTGACCAGGTAGCTTCTGGGAGCTACCTTCGGCACATGCGATCGGTCGGTCTGAAGACGCTCAAGAACAAGCTTAGCGAGTACGTACGGCTCGCCGCGGGCGGGGAGACCGTGCTGGTAACCGACCGGGATCGTGTCGTCGCCGAACTGGTGCCGCCCCAGCACGGGCGCGCGGAGACGTTGCGTGATGCCGAGCTCGCCGAAGCCGTACGAAAGGGGTGGGTCACCCCTCCCACCCTGCCGGGAACCGGCGTGCCGCCGCGCCGGCCCGTCGCGCCGCTTGCCGCGCTTCTGGCGGATCTGGCTGCGGACCGAGCGGACTCGTGATCTACCTCGATACTTCCGTCGCTCTGGCGCATCTCCTGGCCGAGGATCGCCATCCACCGCAGGAAATCTGGGCGGAGACGGTGGTCTCCAGCCGGCTGCTGCAATACGAACTGTGGAATCGCATACACGGGCGCGGGCTTGCACGCTCGCACGGGGATGACGTCCGGGAACTTCTCGGCCGCGTCGGATTTCTCGAGCTTACCGGACCGGTGCTTGCCCGAGCGCTCGAACCCTTCCCGGCGCCTGTACGTACCCTCGATGCGCTGCACCTGGCTGCGGTGGACTTCCTTCGCCGGCAGGGCCAGGACGTGTTACTCGCGACCTACGACGCGCGCCTGCGGGAAGTTGCCCGCCGTCTCGGGATCGCCGCGCACCCGGGAGTGGTGTAGACCGGCTGACGTGGCGAGGGCGAAGCGGGTCGCTTCACGCGAGTGGTGCCCGGTCCTGTCCTATCCCTCGTGCCCGGTTCGCACCCGTTGCGGGTGTTTCCGGGGGCTCGACGCCGCCTTTGACAAGCGGTGCTCTCTCGGGCAGCGTCGTCAACAGACTCGACCCCCGGGAGAGAACGCATGCATAGCGCGATCCTGACTCCGGCCGCCGTCCTCGTCATCTGGTCTCTGATCATGCTGCTCTGGTTGGCGGCGACGCGCTTTCCGGCCATGGCCAAAGCGGGTGTACCGCTGCGCGGGGTCGTCGGCCTCCGTGGAAACGCCCTCGAGGGCGTCCTGCCCGACAAGGTGAACTGGAAGGCCCACAACTACGGTCACCTGATGGAACAGCCGACCATCTTCTATCCGACGGTGATCATCCTCGCGATGACGGGAGCGGACGGCGGCCTCAATCTAACGTTGGCGTGGGTGTACGTTGTTCTGCGCATCGCCCACAGCATCGTTCAGGCAACCTGGAATCTCGTCCCGGTGCGCTTCAGCCTTTTTCTGGTGTCGTCGCTGGCGCTGTTAGCCCTCGCCATCAACGCCCTGCGCGCCACGCTGTAATTGCGGCGTTGCCGCGCGGCGCGCGGCAGCCTTGACAGAGCGCCAAGATCGGTCGACGAACGTGTCCATGGACGGCAGTGCCGGCGACGCCTGTACGGCATGCGGACATGCGCTGCGCGCGGGGGCGCGATTCTGCGATAACTGCGGCGAGCGCTGCGCCACGGGCTGCCCGCCGGAGGCCCCGGGCGGCGAGGTGTTGCCCGCCACGTTTGCCGCCGGGCGTTACCGGGTCCTGCGACTTCTCGGCGACGGCGGGCGCAAACGCGTGTACCTGGCTCACGACCGCCAGCTCGATCGCGACGTGGCGATAGCGGTGTTCAAGGACGACTCGTCCGCGGCGGCGCGCGAGACGGCCGCCGCGCACGTCCGCCGCGAAGCGCGCGCCATGGCCCGTCTCGGCGACCATCCGCACATCGTCACCGTCTACGACATCGGCGAAGAAGAAGGGCGCACGTATATCGTCAGCCAATACATGGGCGGTGGCGATGTCGAGGGGCTGTTGCAGAGAGCCCCCGACCATCGGCTGCCGGTGGAGATGGCCGTGCGCATCGCGATCGACGTGGGCGCCGCCCTCGAACACGCGCACCGGCACGGGGTCGTGCATCGCGACCTGAAGCCGGGCAACATCTGGCTCGGGCGCGACGGCACCGCGAAGCTTGGCGACTTCGGGCTCGCACGTGCCGTCGACCGGGACCGGCTCACGCAGGAAGGCCGCATGGTGGGAACCGTCGCCTACCTGCCGCCCGAACAGGCCCTCGGCAAGGCTCCGGACGCCCGCAGCGACCTCTACGCTCTCGGTGCCAGTCTTTACGAAATGGTCACGGGACGTCCGCCGTTCCTCGGGGACGACGCCGTCTCGATCGTTGCGCAGCACCTGCACGCGTCCCCGGCTGCTCCCTCGCTCGGCAACGCAGCGGTGCCGCCGGAGCTCGACGCCCTGATTCTGCACCTCCTGGCGAAGGCGCCCGACGAGCGGCCGCAGGACGCCGGGGCGGTTCGTGCCGCACTCTCCCGCATCGTGGCTGCACCGGGGCCGCCGCGCCCGCACGTGCGCACCGCCGTCAGCCCGCTCGATCGGCTCGCACGCGGCGTGTTCGTCGGCCGCGACGAGGCAATGGGAGTGCTGCGGGGCGGCTTCGACGACGCCTGCGCCGGGCGTGGGCGCCTGTTCCTGCTCGTCGGCGAGCCGGGCATCGGCAAGACGCGCACTGCCGAAGAGCTTTGCACCGTCGCCGCCGCGCGCAACGCGCAGGTCCTGGTGGGCCGCTGCTACGAAAGCGAAGGCGCACCGGCTTACTGGCCATGGGTGCAGATCTTTCGCGCTTACCTGCGCGAGGCCGACCCGGAATCCGTGCGCGATGCGGTCGGAGCCGGTGCCGCCGATATTGCCCAGCTCGTGCCGGAGATCCGCGAGCGCCTGGTCGAAGTTCCTGCGGCCGCCGTGCTCGAGCCCGACGAGGCTCGCTTTCGCCTGTTCGACAGCATCACCACCTTCCTCCGCGGCGTCGCGGCGCACCGCCCCCTGGTTCTCGTGCTCGACGACCTGCACTGGGCCGACAAGCCGTCCTTGCTCCTTCTGCAATTTCTCGCTCGCGAACTGCGCGACGGGCACATCCTCGTTCTCGGGACGTATCGCGACATCGAGGTGCGCCGCCAGCATCCCCTGGCGCAGACCCTGGCCGAGCTCGCACGCGAGCAACTCAGCGAGCGCGTCCTCCTGCGCGGTATCGCGCCGCAAGACATCGCCACGTTCATCGAGCGCGCGGCGGGTCGTACGCCGACGCCTGAACTCGTCAACGCGGTTTATCGCGAAACCGAGGGGAACCCGTTCTTCGTGAAGGAGATCGTGCGTTTGCTGGTGGCCGACGGACGGCTCGACACGCCCGCCGGCGGTGCCGACACCGACCTCGTCCTGAGCGTACCGCAGAGCGTCCGCGAAGTGATCGGGCGGCGCCTCGACCGTCTCTCGGAACGGACCAACCAGTTGCTGACAACGGCGGCGGTGATCGGGCGCGAGTTCGCGCTCCCGGCTCTGCAACGGGTCAGCGGGTGGTCGGCCGATGCCGTTCTGGAGGGACTCGAAGACGCCGTTGCGGCGCGCATCCTGTACGAGGATTCCCGCGCCGTCGGGTGGTACGGCTTCACGCACGCGCTGGTGCGCGAGACGCTCTACGGCGAGCTGTCGACGACGCGGCGGGTCCGCCTGCATCGCCAGACCGCCGAGGTCCTCGAAGAGCTCTACGCCGTCGATCCGGAGCCGCATCTGGCCGAGCTGGCGCATCATTTCTTCGAGGCCGCGCCGGCCGGGGAGGCGACCAAGGCCATCGACTACGCCCTGCGCGCCGGGGCGCGGGCGAGTGCACAGCTCGCGTATGAAGAGGCCGTGGTGCAGTACGACCGCGCGTTGCAGGCGATGGAGTTGTTCGACCAGCCCGACCTTACCCGGCTGTGCGACGTTCGCATGCAACTGGGAAATGCGCACCGAGCCGTCGGCGATGCTGCCCGGGCGCGCGAGGCGTTTGCGGAGGCGGCGCGCCTGGCCCGTCAGATCGACGACCCGGAGCGTTTCACGCGCGCCGTCCTCGGCTTCTCCGACGAGGGCATCGAACTCGGCAGGGTGGACGAGGAGGCGCGTGCGCTGCTCGAGGAAGCGGCGGCGCGGCTGCCGCCGGCCGACGGCGCGCTACGCGCCGGGCTGCTGGCGCGTCTCGCCAACAGTTTGTACTGGTCGGATCAGCGCTGGCGGTCGTCGGTCCTGAGTGAAGAGGCGGTGGCGGTGGCGCGGCGCGTCGGCGACCCCGGCGTGCTGGCGCGGGCGCTGCTGGCGCGCCGATACGCCTTCTGGGATCCGCGCGCGGGGGCGCAGAGCGAGAGCCTGCTGAGCTTCGGGACCGAGATCCTGCGGTTCGCCACCGAGGCGGGGGATGCCGCCATGCTGCTCGGCGGGCACGAGTGGCGCATCATGGCCTACCTGCAATTGGGCGACATCGCAGCCGTCGACCGTGAGATCGCGGTCCACGCGCGGTTGAGCGAGGAGCTCAGGCTGCCGATCCACCGTTGGCTGACGATGTCGTGGAAGGCGATGCGCGCCCTGCTCGACGGACGCTTCGACGAAGCGGAACGGCTCGGGGCCCAGGCGGTATCGATCGGGCAGCGCATCCGCCCGGTCGCGGCCCTGGGCGCATTTCAGGTGCAGGCTGTCCTTCGCCTCCTGCACCTCGGCCGCTTCGCCGAGGTCGAACCGATGCTGCAGCGCATCGTGGCCGATTATCCCCACATGCCCGTCTGGCGTTGTGCACTGGCGGCGGTCTGGGCCGGTCTGGGACGACGGGACGAGGTGCAGGCGGAGTTCGAGCGGTTGGCGGTGAAGGATTTCGCCGATGTGCCCCTCGACGTGGTGTGGGCGGAGGCGGTCGTCCTCTTGGCGGACGTGTGTGCGTATCTCGAGGACCGCCGGCGGGCGGCGGTCCTTTACGACATGCTGCTGCCCCTCGGAGCGAGCAACGTGGTGGTCGGGTTCGGAGTGGCCAGCCTGGGGTCGGCGGCGCGCGTGCTGGGTGGGTTGGCCGCGGTGCTCGGGCGAGACGAGGAGGCGGCGGCTCATTTCGAGGCGGCGGTGGCGATGCACACGCGGATGGGGGCGCGACCGCTTCTCGCCGAAACTCTGGTCGACTACGCCGAGTTCGTGTCGGCTCGCGATGGCGTCGACGCGGCGCCGCGGGTGCTCGCCCTGGCCAACCGGGCGCTCGAGGTCGGGGCACCCATGGGTATGCAGCCGGTCGTCGAAAGGGCGACCGCGCTCAAGATGCAAGCCGAGGGAGTCGACGCCGTGGACATCAAGACCTCGATCGATGCGGTCATGTCGGCCGTTCGTGCGCGTCGCCCGGTCCTCGACGATCACCTTGCTACGGACGGGACGGTGACGTTGTTGTTCAGCGATATGGAAGGTTTTACCGAGATGACCGAACGTCTCGGTGATCACCGGGCGCACCGGGTGATCCGTATCCACAACGCCCTCGTGCGCAGGCAGATCGACGCGCACGGAGGACTCGAGCTCGAGTTGCAGGGGGACGGCTTCCTCGTTGCGTTTGCGGACCCCGCGGCCGCGGTCGGCTGTGCGGTGGCGATTCAGCGGGCGTTCGCGGCGCACTCGGCGCGTCCGGGTACGGAGCCGATCCGTGTGCGCATGGGGTTGCACACGGGAGAGGCGATCGCTGACGCCGACCGGTTCTTCGGCAAGACCGTGATCCTGGCCGCGCGCGTGGCCGCCCAGGCCCGGGGTGGGGAGGTGCTCGTTTCGGGCGTGGTGCGCGAGCGCCTCGAGGCACGAGGCGTCGATCTAGAATACGGGCCGACGCGCGAAGTGACGTTGAAAGGGTTGGCGGGTACGCACCGGGTGAGCACAGTGACGTGGGAGCCGCGGACGGGCAGGGAAGGGGAGCGGGTTGACGGGATCGGCGACGATGGTGCTAATGGCGCGAATCAGCTGCGGAAAGTAAGAAGAGTACCATCGTCCCCATGAATGCGGCCTGCTTGACGTACCGCCATAGCCTGCGTATGGCTAGCCATATGAAGACGACGCTCAACATCGACGAGACTGTCATGGCGCAGCTCAAACGGGAGTCCGTGCGCCAGGGGCGTACCATGTCGGAACTGGTGGAGACCGCGCTCCGCCTGCTGTTCCGGTCGCGCCCGCAGAACCGAAAGCTGCCCCCCCTGCCCGTGTTCCACGGTGGCGGAGCGCGCGTGGACATCGCGGACCGAGAGGCCCTGTATCAGGCTATGGAAGGCCGGTAGTGATCGCCGTCGACACCAACATCCTCGTGTATGCGGCCGATGCCGATGCGCCGCTGCACGAGCCCTGCCGCCGCTGGATCGAGGAGCGCCGCGCGCGGCCGGATGCATGGTACACGACGTGGCCCGTAGTCTACGAGTTCCTCCGGGTGACGACGCATCCTCGCGTGTTTCGCAAGCCGTGGACGATCGGCGCGGCCTGGGCATTCGTGGCGGCACTGCGCGCTGCACCCGCGTTCGAACTCCTCGCCCCGACGGACCGCCATGCCGAAGTCCTCGACAGCCTCGTTGCCGACTTTCCTCACCTTGCCGGAAACATCCTGCACGATGCGCACACGGCCGTACTCCTGCGCGAGCACGGCGTTCGCCAGCTCTGCACCCGCGATACCGACTTCCACCGCTTTCCCTTCATCGAAGTCATCGACCCCGCATCGTGAGGGGATTGCCGTTGCGAGGGGGCGATTGTGTTCCCCGTGGGCTCGCCGCACAGGCCGGCCACTTCGCCGGGCGCTATTCGGTGCGGTCGATCACTCGCACGCCCCCAGACGCTTCCCCGTCCATTCCTGCCTCATCGTCATGTTGCCGCCCATCGGCGCCGTGTTCGGCATACCCTCGATCTTCGGCATCGCCATCTTCACGTCCATGTGGCCCGAGGCCGTGTCGCCGCTGCCAGCAAAGACCCCTTTCCCGCGCATGTTCATCTTCGCCTGCGGGTCGAACTTACACTCGATCTCGAACTCGAGGGAGTTGGCGCTCTCCTTGCGGCTCAACACCTTACAGCGGCCCTCCTCGATGATTGCCGCCAGCGGGTCGCGTTCGATCGCCTCTTTCGTGATGCACTTCACCTCGCTTTTTGTCGTCGGCCGCGGCTTCATCGACGACTCCACTTTGGTGTCGAACTGCCATCGGCCGGGCTTCATGT
Source organism: Candidatus Binatia bacterium (assembly GCA_023150935.1). Lineage (NCBI taxonomy): Bacteria > Candidatus Binatota > Binatia (SeqCode) > Binatia bacterium. The sequence goes on from JAKLJW010000001.1 coordinate 332,440, forward strand.
CCAGTCCGGCGGCCGGTGCCTGGGGTGCAAGCAGAGCGGCAGCCGTGGTGGCAGCTAGAATTACGACGGTCGTTCGCATGGTTCCTCCTCCACGAGTAATTGGCTCCGGGCCCACGCGGCCGAGATCAGTTGGGCTGCTCCACGAGCGGGGCGATAGCAGGGTGCATCGCTGTGTTGCCTCCGCGAGGTTCTCAAAGGTCTTCTGGAGTTTCCGCTTTGTCATCGCTCCTCCCTCAATCCTTGTCGCTCGCCTTCAAAAATGGCGTCAGCAGATCGATGGGGAGGGGAAACACGGTTGTCGAGTTGTTCTCCGACGCGACCTCGGTGAGGGTTTGCAGGAACCGTAGCTGAAGCGCCATCGGGTGCTGACCGATAACCGCCGAAGCGTCCGCCAGTTTCTGCGCCGCCTGAAACTCGCCCTCGGCATTGATCACCTTGGCGCGGCGTTCGCGCTCTGCCTCGGCCTGCCGTGCCATCGCGCGCTGCATCTCCTGGGGCAGGTCGATGTGCTTCAGCTCGACGGTGACGACCTTAATGCCCCAGGTGTCGGTCTGTTGGTCCAGGATCTCCTGCAGGCGGGAATTGATATGCTCGCGTTCGGCCAGCAGTTCATCCAGCTCCGCCTGACCGCAGACGCTGCGCAGGGTGGTCTGGGCGAGTTGCGAGGTGGCGAACAGGTAATCTGCCACCTCGACCACCGCACGGTTCGGATCGATGACGCGGAAATACAGCACGGCACTCACCTTCACCGAGACGTTGTCCCGCGAGATGACGTCCTGCGGCGGTACGTCCATGGTCACCGTGCGCAGCTCGACCCGCTGCATCTTCTCGACAAAGGGAATCACGAAGATAATTCCTGGGCCGCGCGAGGCGACCAGCCGACCGAGCCGGAAGATCACCCCGCGCTCGTATTCCTTCAGGATCTTTATGCCGCTCAGCACGAGGCCGAGGAGCACAATCAATACTGTCGTGGCTGGACCCATCGGTATCTCCCCTCCGGAAGAACGGACCTCTGGTGCGCGTATCCGAAACCGTCCGTCGTTGCCGCTACGTCTTCCGTGCGCTCTGCTTCGTCACTCTTGACGGGCCCGGCGCACGTGCAAGCGCAGCCCGTCTACGCCGATAACCTCGACTTCCGCTCCCACTTCGATCGCCTCGTCGGCAATGGCGTTCCAATGCTCGCCGTGCACGAAGACCTTGCCCGTCTCGTGGCCGCCGGGCAATGCCTGACGCACTTCGCCGATCGTTCCCAGGAGACCCTCACTGCCGAGCGCTGCCGGTCGGCGCTGCGACCGTACCACCAGGAAGCTTACCAGTAGGGTGAAGCCGCCGAAGGTCGCAGCGGCGGCATACACGATGGCAGGGTCCACGGCGAGGTCGGATTCCGGCGTGTCGAACAGCAGAAGCGACCCGAGTACGAACGCGGCTATCCCGCCGACGCCGAGAATGCCGAAACTGGGCAGGAAAAGCTCGCTGACGAGCAGGGCGACGCCGAGGCCGATCAGAGCGAGGCCGCTGTAGTTGATCGGCAGCACCTGCAACGCCGTCAAACCGAGGAGCAGGCAGATACCGCCCACGACGCCCGGAAACATCACTCCCGGATGCGTGAACTCGACATAAAGGCCGAGCAGGCCCGCCGTAATCAGCAGGTAGGCGATGTTCGGGTCGGCGAGGATATTAAGCAGTCTTTGTTTGAGGCGCATCTCGCGGGGAACGATCGTGGCGCCGGCTAGGGCGAGGACGACGGGTCGCCCAGCAACCATGGTTTCGCGGCCGTTGGCCTGTCGCAGCAGATCGGGCAGGTCGGTCGCGACGATGTCGATGACGTGCAGTTCGAGGGCCTCCTGCGCCGTGATGGAGACGCTCTCGCGCACCGCCTTCTCGGCCCACTCGACGTTGCGGCCGCGCTCCCCCGCGATCGTCTTGCTCAAGGACGCCGCGAAGTTCACCACCTTGGTGCCGATATCGCCCTCGACATTGCCGCCCTGCCCGGTGACCGGGTGGGCCGCGCCGATGTTGGTTCCCGGAGCCATCGCGGCGATGTTGGCGGCCATGGTAACGAAGACGCCCGCCGAGGTAGCGCCGGCACCGCTCGGCGCGACGTAGACGATGACCGGGACGGGGGCGCCGAGAAGTTCCTTGACGATCGTCCGGGCGGAATCGAGCAAGCCGCCCGGGGTGTCGAGCTGAATGACCAGGGCTCGGGCGTCGTCCTGGTGCGCCGTGGCGATCGACTCGCGGATGAAGTCGGCCGTGGCCGGATTGATGCCGGCGTCGACGACTATGAGGTACACCTGAGCGGCGCCGCTTGCGGGGGGGGGCGGCGCCGCGCCGGGTGTCGGGCTCGGGGTGGGCACCGGCGTGCGATTGGCAGCCAGGGTCAGCCCGGCGGCCAGCACGCCGAGCCAGAAGGTGAGGCGCCGGCGCGCCGTGCCGAGGCCGCTCACACCGTTATCCCCAACTCGGCGAGCACCATCTTGATGTCGGCCCACACGAGCTTCTTGTCCGCCGGGTTACGCAGCAAGTACGCGGGGTGCAACGTCGGCATGAGCTTGACGCCGTGGAAATCGTGCCAGTGGCCCCGCAGACGGAAGATCGGCGTGCGAACCGCGAGGAGCGTCTGAGCGGCGAACGTGCCGAGGGCGACGATCGCCTTCGGCCCGACGATCTCGATCTGCCGCCGCAGAAACGGCTGGCAGGCGGCGATCTCGTCGGGCTCGGGATTACGATTTTCGGGAGGACGGCACTTGACGACGTTGGCGATGTACACGTCCTCGCGCCGCATCTTCATGCCTTTGGTGATGATTTCGGTGAGCAACTGGCCGGCGCGCCCGACGAAGGGCTCGCCTTTGAGATCCTCGTCGCGCCCCGGCCCTTCGCCGACGAACATCAACTCGGCGTGGGGATTGCCGACGCCGAACACCAGATGGGTGCGTCCCGGCGCGAGCCGACAACGCTGACAGTCGCCGATCGCGTCGCGCAGCTCTTCGAGGGTCCGCGCCTCGCTGAGCCCGGGGTCGACAAACAGGTCGGTCCTTGCCGGTTCGACCGGCGCCGCCGCGGCGGCCGGGGGTAGCGGTCCGGGGCGCCGCTCACGGGGTTTCTCCGTCGGTTCCGGCGGGCCCTTAATTGTCGCCGGCGCCGCGGCGCCGGGGCGTGGGACGATCGCCGTCGACGGCAGAGCATCGAGGCCGGTGCTCGCGAGGTAGTGGAGGTACGCCCGAACGGCAGCGATTAGATCGATCGCTGCGGCTTGTTCCGGTGGCCGGGGGCCGGTAGCATTTGGAGGCGATGTTCCTTGCGACGCTTGCATTCCTGGCGCTGCTCCTCGCTCCGTCCGGAGCGTGGGCCTGGGGCCCGATCACGCATCTTGCGCACGGCGCCGATGTGTTGGCGGACCTTACCATCCTGGGAGCGGCCCTTCAACAAATCCTCCGGCGCCATCGGCTCGAGTATCTCTACGGTTGCGTCGGCGCCGACATAACGCAGGCGAAAAAGTACACGCGGGCCCAACAGGCGCATTGCCACTCGTGGGAAGTCGGTTGGAGCGTGCTGGAACGCGCGACCACCGATGCCCAGCGGGCCTTTGCTTACGGGTATCTCACGCACCTTGCCGGCGACTGCTACTCCCACAACCACTTCGTGCCGACGCAGCTCATCGTCAGTTATTCGGCGCGAACGCTCCGGCACGTGTACTGGGAGGCGCGCTTCGATACGCTCCAACACACCGAGCACCGGCAGATCATTCGGGAACTCCGCAACCACCGCTTCTCGGAGTGCGAGGGCCTGGTGCGCGATGTCGTGTCGCGCACGATCTTCCCGTTCCGGACGGACAAACGCATCTTCGATTCGTTTATCGCCGTACACGACCTCGATCAGTGGTACGTCATAATGCGCCGCCTGGTTGCCGCGTCGCGGTACGCCCTGCCGCAGGCCATTGTGGGAAGATACAACGCAGTCTGTCGGGCGGCGGTCCTGGATGTGCTGACCCGTGGCAAGAAGGCCGATTGCCAGCGCGCGGATCCCACGGGCATCGATGCGCTGAGCCTGGCCAAGGAGATTCGCGTCCTGCTGCGCACTCTGGAGCGGCGCGGGGCAATTCCGGGGAAGCTGCGCGACGACATCGCCGCACTCGATTCTCGGGACGACCTCGAGGGCACTGCCGCCTTCGAGCCCTTGCGCCTCTCGGTCGGTCGCGGCTGATCGATCAATGCCGGCCGCGCAGGGCGACGACGCGATCGAGGACCCGGTCGGCGACCTCCGCCTTCGACATCAAAGGCACCGATTGCGTCTCGCCGCCGGCGTCGATGATCGACACGGCGTTGGTGTCGACGGCAAAGCCGGTATCGCCGGCGGCGACGTCGTTGGCGACAATGAGGTCGATGCCCTTGGCGGCCAGCTTGCGTGCGGCGTTGGCAAGTACGTTCTCGGTTTCGGCCGCAAATCCCACGATCAGTCGAGAACCCTTGCGCGGTGCGATTTCGGTCAGGATGTCGACCGTGCGTACCAGGTCGAGGGTCAAAGCGGCGGTGCCTTTCTTGAGTTTGTGCGGCTCTACTCGCGGCGGCCGGTAGTCGGCTACGGCCGCGGCCATCAGTACGATCGTCGCCGTTTCGTACGCGCCGAGTACGGCGTCGTGCATCTCTTGCGCCGTTTGCACGTCGATGCGGCGCACACCCGTGGGCGTCGCCAGGGAAGTCGGGCCGGCGATCAGGTCGACGGCAGCGCCGCGGCGCCATGCGGCCGCGGCCAGGGCGAAACCCATCTTCCCGGTCGAGCGGTTAGACAGGAAGCGTACGGGATCGATCGGCTCCCGATTCGGGCCGGCGGTGACGAGGACCCGCTCGCCTTCGAGGTCGTGCCGGGTCACGGCCCGCTCCACTTCGGCCAGTATCGCCGCCGGCTCCGCAAGGCGGCCCTTACCCTCCCAACCACAAGCGAGAAAACCCTCTCCCGGTTCGATGATGCGGTAGCTCAAGCTATCGAGCCGGCGCAGATTGGCCTGCACGAGAGGATTCTCGTACATGTTCACGTTCATCGACGGGGCAATCAGGACCGGTGCGCGAGTGGCCAGCAGCACGGTGGTCAGGATATCGTCGCCGAGGCCGGCGGCGATCTTGCCGATGACGTTTGCCGTTGCCGGCGCAATCACCACGGCGTCGGCGCCGTCGGCAAGCGCGATGTGCCCGATCCCGGACTCCTGGGCGAGGTCGAAGGTGTCGGTGGCAACCGGCTGCCCGCTGAGGGTTTGCAAAGTGAGGGGGGTGATGAACTCCCGCGCGTTCCGGGTCATCATGACCCGTACCCGAGCGCCCTCTTTGACGAGCAGGCGGACCAACTCCGCCGCCTTGTAACAGGCGATGCCGCCGCTCAGCCCGACCAGGATCGTCTTGGCTTCAAGTGGCTGCGCCATCGGTTTCCGAGACGTGCTCGATCTGTTGGAAGGTCATACCCTCACGCGTCAGGGAATAGAGGCCGGCGGCGATGGTCCCGGCGAACTGCGTCAGGTGGAGCACAATGGAGTATGCGAAGGCGTCGCTTTCCGAGATGCCGAACAGGCCCAGCGCCAGCGCGCAACCGACCTGGAAGGCGCCGATGTACCCGGGCGCCGACGGCGCCGACACCGCAATGGCGATAAGCGACGTGATCACCAGCGAGCCGACGACCCAGGGCACCGGCAGATCGAAGGCCAGAAGTCCCCAGAAATAGGTGCTCGCGATGACGATCCAGAGGTACAGCGACCAGGCGATCGCCTGCAGGAAAGTCCAGGGGTTGTCGAGGATTTCCAGGGCGCGGATGAAGCCCCTGAAGAAGTGATCCAGGTGGTGGCCGACGCTTGCGGGTGCGCGGGCGACGGCCCGAGCGAGCAGCCGCAGGGCGGTCGCTTCCTGCCAGCGGATAGCGGCAACTCCGGCGGCCACCGCGACTGCCGTAAACAAGACAAAATATCCCCACCTCCGCACCTCGTCCGACACCGGTACGGCCACGAACGACACTCCGAACAGGAGCAGCACCATCATCATGTCGAAAATGCGTTCGAGCACGATCGTGGCGAGTACGCCGCCGAGCGGCTCGCGCTCCTTGCGGCTCAGCAGCACCGGCCTGATCACTTCGCCGGCGCGCAGGGGCAGTACCATGTTGGCCATGAAACCGATGTTGGTGGCGGCGATCAGCGTGCCCATGGGAGGGTTGCCCAGCGGGCGCAGGAGCAGCCGCCAGCGCTGGGCACGGATGTACAGCGTCCACACGGTCACCAGAAACATCGGCACCACGTAGATGTAGTGCGCCCGGGCCAGAGCCGCACCGGCCTGCCGCCAGTCGACGTTCCACACCGCAATGGTGAGGAAGACCACCGAAATGGCGATGCTCAGGACAATGCGGAGGGTTCGGTTCATCTGTCGCTTCTTACCGTCGACGTGAATTCGGTTTCGCTTGTGGCCGCCGCCCTCTGACCGCCGGGCCAGTACAAGCCGGAAGCGAGGCAGACGGCACCGCAGACGATGACGGCTGAACCCGCGGCGACGGCATGCAGGTCGAGCACCAGACCCGCCCCGATCATGAGCGTGAAGGTGCCGACAACCCGGCGCTGCGTTGCGGCGCGCGCCGCCGTGGCTTGCGCCATCGGTAGGCCGGGCTCCGCGGGTGCCGTGGGCAACGGTATCGGCGGTCGGATATGCGCCTCGCCGGCGAGTTCACGGTAGGTGTAAAGGACTCGCTGTACGGCCGTGATGTTGGCGAGTACGGCGATGAGCAGCACCGTGGCGGCGGTCAGAAGGTCGGCCGGACCCGGCGTCCACGGCGCCACCAGGTGCGCGTAAAGGGCACCGAAGATCGTGCCGAAGCCGAGGATGACCAGACGCTCCGGTCGCTGAAGCACGCCCACGCGGTTTTCGGCTCCCAGCCCCTCGGCCCGGGCCCGGGCGTAGCTCACCATCAGGCTTCCGGTCAGCGCGAACAGGACCACCGCGAGCATCCACGTGGCGCGGAAATATATGGCCAGGCCGCAGTAAGCGAACGACTCGGCATAGCGGTCGATGACCGAGTCCAGAAAAGCTCCGCGCGGACTGGCGCCGCCGGTGCGGCGCGCGACCCGTCCGTCGACGATATCCAGGCTACTCGTCGCCAGGAGCACCCAGCCGGCGGTGAAGGTCAGGCCCGCGGCGTAAAGAGCCCCAACGACGATGCTGCCCACTAGCTGAGTATAAGAGAGGGCCGCCGGCGTGACGCCGCTGCGAACGCACGCGTCCTCGAAGGGGGCGAGGTGGTCGACGTACCAACTGCGGATTCGGGGTCCAAGTACGAGAGAGCCGCCGGCCGCGGCGGAGGGGTCGGCAGTCCGATAACGGCGTATGCTGAAGCCGACAACGCCGGCGACGAACAGCACGACACCGGCGGCGACGGCTTGATCGAGCAAGAAAGCGGCACGCTCCATGGGCCCTCTCGAGACCGCGCCCCTATATCCAAGCCGCTCGGGAACGGCAATTTCCCGATGGCGTCACTCGAGGGTCGCCGCCGGGGCGCTCGCCGCGCGCTGGGTCTCCAGGCGCGCCTGTAACTTACGGGCAATCTCCGTGAACGCCCGGCTGACGGCATGCTCCGGATGGGCCACGACGATCGGTGCGCCGGTGTCTCCCCCGGAGCGGATGTCGGCGACCAGCGGTATGCGTCCGAGCAGGGGGACCCCCGCCACGCCGGCCAACCTTTCGCCGCCGCCGCTGCCGAAGATATCGTCATGATGACCGCAATGAGGACACTCGTAGAAGCTCATGTTTTCAATGATGCCGAGCAACGGCGTGCCGACCTCCTCGAACATGGCAATGCCCCGTTGTACGTCCAGGGTCGCCACGTCCTGCGGCGTCGTTACCACCACGCCGCCGGCCAGCGGCACCTGTTGCAGGAGGGTTAGAGGAGCGTCTCCGGTGCCGGGAGGCAGATCGACCACGAGCGCGTCAAGCCCTCCCCAGTCGACATCCCGGAGGAATTGCCGCACCAGCCCCATGACCAGCGGCCCGCGCCAGATTACCGGGGAAGAATCGTCGAGAAAGAACCCAACCGACATGACGCGAAGTCCGCCGTGGTCGATCGGGGCGATGCGTTGCGTGTCAGAGGTCTGCGGCCGGCCGTCCGCCCCGAGCATCATCGGCAGGCTCGGGCCGTAGATGTCGGCGTCCATGAGGCCGACGCGCAGGCCGATGCGTTGCAACGCCAGGGCAAGGTTGGTGGCCACGGTCGATTTGCCCACCCCGCCTTTGGCGCTCGTGACTGCGAGAATGTCGCGGATACCGGGTATTGGCCGCCGTTCCGCGAACGGGTTTCCGCCGGCTGCAGGCGTCGGGGAGGCGGCCATCTCGACCGGCACCTTATCAGCGAACTCCCCAAAAGCAACGTTGTGCCGGTTGCGGCCCGGGCTGCCGCCGACCCGTACCTTGACTCACTCGGTCTTTTCAATTTGATTCCCAGTCAGTTGTCGCCAAGGAAGTCGCGTGAGCCGACCCACACAGACCCGCCCCCTCGATCCCGTCCCGCCACTGACGGTTGCCGAAGGCATCGAACTGGTAGAAGCACGCCTGGCCGGACTGCTCGCCTCGCGCGAGCCGCTAATGACCGAAGTGGCCACGTATCTGGTCGGATCGGGCGGCAAGCGGGTGCGGCCCGCGGTGATGCTCCTCGTGTATCGCGCCTGCGGCGGTCGGGGGCGCGACGATATTGTCGATATGGCTACCGCGCTCGAACTCATCCACTCGGCGACGCTCCTGCACGACGACATCATCGACGATAGCGCGACCCGTCGGGGGAAACCGACCGCACACCGTCGCTACGGGCTCGGAACCACGCTGGTCACGGGTGACTTCGTTTTTAGCCGCGCTTTTCAAGTGTGCGGCAGGTTCGACGAGCAGATCGTTGCATGGGCGGCCGACGCATGCGTGAGCCTGACCGAAGGCGAGATCATGCAGAGCCGGTTCCGCCACAACGCTACGGTCACGGTCGACGACTATCTCGAAATCATTGCGCGCAAGACCGCGAGCATCTTTCAGCAGGGCGCCCGCTGCTCGGCGTATCTTGCCGGCGCCCGGCCGCAATTGATCGAAGCGGTAGGCCGTTGCGGGTTCAATGTCGGCATGACGTTTCAGGTCGTCGACGACTTGCTCGACGTGGCCGGCACCGAGGTGCGCCTCGGCAAACCGGTCGGCAACGACGTGCGCGACGGCAACCCGTCGTTGCCGATGGTGCTGGCATTGCAACGCGATCCGCAGCTCGCCAGGTTCTTCGAAACGCGCCAGCCCGGCGACGGTGCGATGCGCGATGCACTGGAGCGGGTCCGCGCTACCGGGGTTCTCGACGAAGTCCGCACCCTGGCGGCGAGCTACGCAGCGCGGGCGCTGGATTGCCTCGACGCGGTGCCCCAATCGGTCGAGCGCGACGAACTAATCGCTCTGGTCCAGCAATTGGTCGATCGCGCCGCCTGATAGAGTGGGGCGACGACGAACCTCCGATGCCCGATCGGGCACGGCGGGGCCTGCGGTTTCGTGCTCCGGACTCGTAACGATTATCCCGCCGATGCCGCCGGTTGGCCCGGTTCGTCGCGCGCCGGCCGTGCCGGAGATGCGGGGCAGGTGCCGTCGGTGGTCAACAGGTCGATCCGCCCGCCGGGCCGGAGGCGGTAGCGCGTGCCGCGCCAAACCACCGTGTTGCCGGTGAAAGCCAGCAGCCAGAGCAGAGACCAGGCAAGATCGGTGAAGGGGAGAAGCGCCAGGTCGAACGCCGTCAGGCGTCCCCGCAGTGTGCGGGTCGCCACATATACCGCCACCAGGCCGCGCAGTCCGAGAGCGGCGACGGCCAGCCGCCCGAGCGCCGAGTCGATGCCGAAGGACAGCAGGACCAGCAGCGCCCAGAGTGTGCCGTGGCCGAGGATCGAGAAGAAGTAACCGAACGGGCGGCAGGCGCGGTTCGTGCGCGCCCAGCGGAGCTGGTGCTCGAACGCGTGACGCCAGGAATCGACCGCGAACAGCGTTCCAACGACCTGCTCGGAGAGGACGAGGCTATATCCCCGCTCGGCCACTCGCTGGCCCAGGTGGTAGTCGTCGGCAAGCAGGTCCGCGAACGGGAGAAACCCCCCCGATTCGTCTAACACGGTGCGCCGTATGGCCATGGTGGCGCCAAAAGCGTAGGTGGGCTTCTCCACCAGCCGCGCCACCAGCACCATGGGAACGAAGTCCGTGTTGATGAACAACGACTCCACCCGAGCCGGCAACGTCGCCGTGTTCTCCGCGCGGTACAGACAGGAGACGACGCCCACACCCGGGTCGGCCACGGCGCCGGCGAGCCGCCGCAGGTAGTCGGGCGGCACGCGCACGTCGCTGTCGGCAATCACCAGGACGTCGTGCCGGGCTACCCGGTACATGTTGTGCAGGTTGCTGACCTTACGGTTGCTGCCGTAGAGACCGCCGTCGATCACGAGGTCGATCTGGCATTCGGGATGTTCACGTTGCAGACGCTCGACAACCGGAATCGCCGGATCGTCCGGGTCACGGACCCCACAGACGATTTGCACGGTCGGGTAGTTCTGTCGGCAGAGGCTGCGCAGGTTGTCGTACAGGTAGGCGTCGCTACCGTGGAGCGGCTTCAACACGGTGACACCGGGGAGAGGCGAGTGGGGCAGCGGGGCCCCACGCTGGCGGCGGAAAGCGCGCGCACTGATGCCGGCGGCCAAAGAGAAGGCGATCGAGACGACGACCCCGATGACCAGGGTGCTACTGATGGCGAGGTCCAGTGCGTGCCTCAGGACGTCGGTCCCCACAGATACTCCTCGCGCGGCTTGCGCATGCGAACCGGCCGCGCGGCGCTGCGCCGGCGCATTTGCAGGCTGAGTGCTTTGCTCGTACCGCATGCTCCGATGCGGGTCAAAGCGTTCGGTGTTGACACGCGCGGCGCAATCCGCGAAGCCGCGTCCATGAGCAACGAGGCCCGTGAGAAGGCGCTGGAGTTGAAAGTCGACCGTATCCGCCGTCACCTGTTCCTGTGTTGCGATCAAACGAAACCGCAGTGTGCGGAACGCGCTGCCAGCCTCGAATCGTGGGAGTTCCTCAAGCGACGATTGAAAGAGCTCGGACTGGTCGGCGAGGGGGGCGTGTTCCGCACTAAGGCGAACTGCCTTCAGATCTGCACCCAGGGACCGATAGCGGTGGTTTACCCGGAGGGTACCTGGTACCGCTCGTGCACGCCGGCGGTGCTCGAACGCATTATCCAGGAGCATATCATCGGCGGCCGGGTGGTCGAGGAATTCGCGATCCTGCGCGACGTGACCGCCGCGCCCGACTCGTGACCCGGCCCGATCGGTCGCCGGCCAGGCACCCGGTATCCGCCGTTCAGTTCACCCGCCGCGACCCTTGCCAGTAACGTTCGCGCAGCTTGAACTTCTGTAGCTTGCCGGTAGCGGTACGCGGCAGTTCGGGGACGAACTCTACCGAGGTCGGGCACTTGAAGTGCGCTAGCCGGTCGCGGCAGAACGCGATCAGCTCGGCTTCCGTCAGCTCGACGCCCGGACGCAGGACGACCAACGCTTTCGGGGTCTCGCCCCATTTTTCGTGCGCTACGCCGATCGCCGCGCACTCGACGACGCACGGGTGCTGATAGAGCGCGTCCTCGATCTCGGCCGAGCTGATGTTCTCGCCGCCAGAGATGATGACGTCCTTCTTCCGATCGACGATGTGAATGCTGCCGGTGTCGTCCCAGACGGCCAGGTCGCCGGTGTGGAACCAGCCGTCGACTATGCACTTCGCGGTTTCTTCGGGCTGTTCCCAGTAGCCCTTGAAGACCACGTTGGAGCGAGCACAGACCTCGCCGACGGTGCGATTGTCCTGTGGCACCGGGCGGCCGTCGTCCCCACGCACCTCGACGTCGACGCCGATGCCGGGCACACCGGCCCGCGCCCGTCGCGGCCAATCGTTTTTCTCGGTCACGAAATCGGGCTGCGAGACGGTGAGCAGGGGGGCGGTTTCGGTAAGGCCGTAGATCTCGATGAAGTCCCAGCCCAGTTCGGTTTCGAGGCGTTCGACGAACGCTGCCGGCGGCGGCGCGCCGGCGACGGTAAGGCGCGGTTTCGTGCGGAGGTTGTGCCGTGCCTTATCCGCATAATCCAGCACGGTGCGCAGCACGGCGGGCGCCATGCACGCGAAGGTGACGCCCTCCTGTTCCATGAGCTCGAAGATGCGGCGCCCGTCGATGGCGCGCAGGACGACGTGCGTGCCGCCGACGGCGGTCGTCGCATAGACCCCGCCCCAGCCGTTGCAATGGAACATCGGCAGGGTCCACAGCTCGACGTCTTCGTGTCGGATGCCAAGGTGGGCGATGAGATTGTAAGCGTTCAGGTAGCAGTTGCGGTGGGTGAGCATGACGCCCTTGGGGCGCGCCGTCGTTCCCGACGTATAGTTGATCGAGACGAGGTCGTTTTCGTCGAGGTCGATCGGCGCGGGCGGGCGGTCGGGGGCGGCCGCGATCAGGGTTTCCCAGTCCGTCCACCCGGCCGGCGGCGGCGGGCCGTAGCTGGCGGCGATCCAGTGTTCGACCGTACGCAGGCGCGGCCGGATCTCCTCCACCACGGCGGTGTAGTCGAGGTCGACGAGTATGGCTTTCACGCCGGCGTGGTTGAGAATGTACTCGTGATCGGCAGCGACGAGGCGGTAGTTGAGGGGCACCAGGATCGTGCCGATCTGGCTGGTGCCGTAGAAGCTTTCGAGAAAGAAGTGCGAGTTCGGGCTCAGAATGCACACGCGATCGCCACGGCCGACGCCGAGACCGCGCAATGCATTGGAGAGACGATTAACCCGTGCCACGAACTGCCGGTAAGTGAAGCGACGATCGCCGTCGACGACGGCCGGCTTGTGCGGGTAGAGCCGTCCGGCGCGGGCGAGGAAATCGTTGACGAGCAGCGGGACTTCCATACGGAAACCTCCTCGGCATCGCCGGGTGTACCGGAAGCGCCGTGAGGATGCCAACTGCGCGCCGGGGCGTTGGGAGGGGGCGTTTTCGACTCGCTTTGCATCTCGGCGACGGCACCGTAAGCGGACCGGGCACGCCGCGCGCTCCCCCGAGCCCCCAGGCCCCCTCAAGCCCCCGCCATCCACCGCGGATGTTCCAGCACCGCCGCCGCAGCCGCGGCGGCGGTGGCTGGAAAGACGACGCGATCGTCTGGGCCGCGCGGGGCGTAGCGGCGCGAGGCCTGGGCGACGAGCAGTGCGATGGTTGGCACACCGACGGCCACGCTGAGATGGAGAGGTCCCGAATCGGGGGCAACGACCAGCGTGGCGAGGCTCAGGGTGGCGGCGAACTGGCGGAGGGGTAGGGGCGGCAGCACGACCGCACCCGGCAGCTCCCGGCGCAGGTGCGATAGCAGCCCCACTTCCTCCGGGCCGGTGAGGATCAGCACGCGGCCGCCGGCGGCGTCGAGCCGGGTTGCCAAATCGGTCCAGAGGTCGACGGAAAGACGTTTGTCCTTGTGCCCGGAAATCGAAAGCACCACGAAGGGCGTGACGCCCGTGGCAGTCGTCAGGCCGGCGGTGCCCAGGGCGGCGAGGGCCGCGGCGCGTTCCTCGGGGGCCACAATGTAGGCCGGATGGTCGGCGCAGTCGATGCCCAGCGCCGCGGCGAACGCCACCGGGGCATCGTAGGCGTGAGTGACGCGCGGTGCCGGGAGGCGAGTGGTCAGGAATCGCTGACCCGCTCCCGCCACGCCGACACGGTGCCGGGCCCCGGTGACAAACGTATAGAAGCCGCCGGATGTCGACCCCATGCCGGCATCGACGGCGACATCGTACTGCTCCCGGCGAATACGCCGGATCAGGGACAGCAGTGCCCACGGACGCAGAATGAAACGGCGGGAGATGCAGTGTACCCGGTGGATCGGGAAGCGCCGCAAGAGGACGGCGGTCGTGTCGGCTCCGAGGTAGTCGAGCTGCGCGCCCGGGAAGCGGGCGTGGAGAGCGTCGATCAACGGCGCACTGATGAGCGTATTCCCGATACGAAAGTTCGGTCGCACCAGGAGCACGCGCTGCGGCGTGCCGATCGCGCTCGGCGGCTGGTTTTCGGGCACCGGGAGGGCGACGTCGAGGACGCCGCGCAGCGCCCGCTTGGCGGCCCTTTCGAGGCGCCTGCCCACCCGGCGCATTCTGGGGTTACGGCTCAGGTTGCGGAGGAGCCCGTTTATCGACATGGCCGGCGAAATGATGCTGAGAAGCGCTGCCATGAGCAAGGGCGGCGCCCGGTGAAACCAAGACGTCGACAGGCTGAAGGGCCGTGCCGTACTGAATGCGAATACAGTACCCTGCGAGGCTGGCGCGGGGTGGCTTCGCTCCACAGCGAGTGAAAGCCGAGCGGCTGCGGCACGGAATCTGCTGTTGGACCCGTTTCACTTAATTGCGTGCGGGCGCTGGAAGGAGGCCGGTGGTGGAGCAAAAGATTCGATTCGGGGTGCTGTGGAAGAACACGACGCGCGAGGGCAACCGCCCGTATCTGTCGGGGCGAGTGGATCTCGGAGGCTTCGACGCGGCGGTCGAGTTGCTGCGGAGCGGTGGAAGGTTCCTGGTCTTGAGCAACAAGAAGCGGCCGGACAAGCGGGACCCGGACTGCGTATTATGGGTGGTCCCCGAGACCCCGACGCCCGGCAGCGGGGATACGGGCTCCGGTCCGGCTCGCCCCGATCGCCGGCCGGCAGGGGGAGCGGCCGGTGGTGCAGCGGGCGGCATGCCTCGGAGCCGCGGCGTTCCCGGCGGCCGTTGAGGCGCGGCGCCGCCCGGCGTTGGCGGCGGCGGTGCGGATGATCTCCGCTCGGGTTGAAGTCCCCCGGAGGTACGCCGCGGCCGGTTACGAGCGTGCCGGAGAATGTCGTTCCGAGCCTGGAAGGACCTCGGGAGGCTCCTGACGTGCCGCCGCTTCTTCCGGGGTCAGGGCTTCGATCGCCAGGGCGTGGATGTCGCGCCGCATGGCGTCGCCGAGGGCGACGTACACGGCGCGATGACGAGCCACGCGAGATTGGCCGCGGAAGGCGGCGGCAACGATGCGGACGCGGAAGTGCCCCCCGCCGCCGGCCGCACCGGCATGACCGGCGTGGAGGTGGCTGTCGTCGTCGACGTGCAGAGTTTCCGGCGCGAAAGCGGCGCGCAGAACGGCAGCGATAGCGGCGGTGTTCAGTCGGCGGCCTCGAGGTTCTTCTTCATGTTTTGCAGGTATTGTTTGACCGCATCCGAGGTCTCGCTCTCGACGAACGAGCGCACCAGGCCCTGGAGCAGACGGGGCACCGGAGTGTCGGGCGCCGTCATCTGCCGGAGGGTGACTTTCGTGGCCTGCGGCCCGCTGGAATGCAGGGTGAGGCTGCCATCCACGTCGGTGTTGTCGTCCTTACCGCCGATGCTGGCGAAGGCGATCAGGTCCTTGCCGTTGCCTTCGTACTTCGCGGTGTAGCGGACGGTCATGCTCAACGGTCCGGTGGAACGTTCCTCGAAGTGGAAATGATAGGTGTCCTTGGTGCCGGTCTTCTTGCAGCTCTTCAACCCCGGGATGCACTCCGAGGAGCCCACGACGTTCCAGAGATACTTATAGACGCGGGCCAGCGGAACATGGACCGTGATCGAGTGTTCTGCCTCGGTCGGGAACTTGGCCATGCCGTCCTCCTTGGGCGTCGCCGGCGCCGGGACTCAGGCGCACGGGCCGTCGATTCCGATCGGGAACTTGCGGCACAGGGCGATGACATCGTCGCCGATGCTCCGCAACGCGGCGTCGTTGCCGATCGCTTGCAAAGCCCGCGAGATGAAGTCGGCAATGACCGCCATCTCCGGCTCCTTCATGCGGCGGGTGGTCACCGCGGGCGTACCGATCCGCACCCCGCTGGTCACGAACGGCGAGCGCGTCTCGAACGGCACGGTGTTGCGATTCACCGTGATGCGCGCGCGATCTAACGTGTCCTGTGCCGCTTTGCCGGTAATCTCGGTGTTGCGGAGATCGACCAGCATCAGATGGTTGTCGGTGCCGCCGGAAACCAGGCGAAATCCTTTCGCCTGCAGCGCAGCGGCAAGGGCTTTGGCATTGCGGACGATCTGGTGCTGGTACTCTTTGAAGGCGGGCGACAGCGCCTCTTTGAACGCCACGGCTTTGGCGGCGATGACGTGCATCAGCGGGCCACCCTGGTTGCCGGGAAAGACGGAGGAGTTGAGTTGCCTGGCGTATGCCTCGCGGCACAGGATCAGGCCGCCGCGGGGTCCGCGGAGAGTCTTGTGCGTCGTTGTGGTGACGAACTCGACATGCGGGACCGGCGAAGGGTGAATCCCCGCGGCCACGAGGCCGGCGAAGTGCGCGATGTCCGCCATGACGACGGCGCCGACCTCGTCCGCGGCACGGCGGAAGACGCCGAAGTCGATTTCTCGCGGGTAAGCGCTGTAACCGACGACGATCATCTTGGGCCGGTGCTCGCGGGCGAGCGCCGTCACCGTGTCGTAGTCGATTCGTTCGTCCGACTGACGCACGCCGTAAGGGACGACCTTGAAGAACTGGCCGGAGAAGTTGACCGGGCTGCCGTGTGTCAGATGCCCACCGTGCGTCAGGTCCATGCTGAGGATCGTGTCGCCGGGGGACAACTGCGAGAAATACACCGCCATGTTGGCCTGCGAGCCGGAGTGCGGCTGCACGTTGGCGTGATCGGCCCCAAAGAGAAGTTTGGCGCGGTCGATGGCGAGTTGCTCGGCCACGTCGACCACCTCGCAACCGCCGTAGTAGCGACGGCCGGGATAGCCTTCCGCGTACTTGTTGGTAAGGATCGAGCCCTGGGCCAGCAGGACCGCGCGGCTGACCACATTTTCCGAGGCGATCAGCTCGAGGTTGTCCTCCTGGCGCCGTGCCTCGTCGCACAGTACCCGATGAATTTCCGGGTCGATTCGCTCCAGTTCCGTCATGCGTCCTCTCGGCAGACCACCCGTCCGATCGCGCCCCGTCGCCGGGGGCGAGCCCACGGGCATTGCCTACTGCTTATGGCTCTCGATGTAGTTCACCACGTCCTGCACGGTACGGATCTTCTCCGCTTCCTCGTCGGTAATCTCCATGTCGTACTCTTCCTCGAGGGCCATGACCAACTCGACGATGTCAAGCGAGTCGGCACCCAGATCCTCGATGAACTTGGCGTCGGCAGTAACTTCCTCTTCGCTGACGCCGAGCTGCTCGCAGATGATTTCCTTGACCTTGGTTTCCACCGCAGATGCCATCGGTACATCCTCCCTCTCCAAGACACGTTACATGTACAGGCCGCCGTTGACGCCGATGACTTGCCCGGTAATGTACGCCGCGGCAGGCCGTACGAGAAACGACACGGCATCCGCCACTTCGTCGACGGTCCCGAGGCGGCCCACCGGGATGAGCTTCAGATACTCCGTTCGCGTCGCTTCAGGCAAGCTGGCCACCATCTCCGTATCGATGAAACCCGGCGCCACGGCATTGACCGTGATGTTGCGACTGGCCAACTCGCGCGCCAGCGACTTGGTCAGGCCGATGATGCCGGCTTTGGCGGCCGCATAAGCGACCTGACCCGCATTGCCCATCGATCCGATGACCGAACTCATGTTGACGATACGTCCGTAGCGCGCCCGCACCATTGCCCGTGCCACGGCCTTACTGCAACTGAATACGCCGCGCAGGTTGACCGCCATGACGCGGTCCCAGTCGGCCTCCTTCATGCGCAGAAGCAGCGTGTCCCTGGCGAAGCCCGCGTTATTGACGAGGATGTCGCACCGCCCGGCGCGTTCGATCAGCCCCTCAATCGACGCCGCCACGGCGTCGGAGTCGCCGACGTCGAACGGTATCACCTCGGCGCTGCCCCCGGCCGCGGCGATCTGCGCGGCGGTTGCGTCGGCGGCCTCGCGGTTGTGCAGGCAGTTGACGACGACGTGCGCACCGGCGGTTGCGAGCCGCAGTGCTACCGCGCGGCCGATGCCTCGCGAGCTGCCGGTCACCAGCGCGACCTGCCCATGCAGGGGAGAGTTCATAGTGCGCCGACCGCTGCCGCGGCGGCCTCCGGGTCTTCGCCCGGCGTGCAGCGTATGCCCGGGGCGATGCGTTTGACCAGCCCCGTCAGCACGCGACCGGGACCCACCTCGATGGCCGCCGTGCAGCCGAGCGCGGCCAGCGTTTCGATCGATTCTTCCCACCGTACCGGGTTGACGACCTGTTGGACGAGAAGCTCCTTCGTCCGCGCCGGGTCGGTGCAGGGCCGGGCTTCCACGTTGACGATCACCGGGCAGCGGGGCGCCGTTACCGTCACCGGGGCGAGGGCCCGGGCCAGCCGCTCGGCGGCCGGAGCCATCAGGCTGCAATGGAAGGGGGCGCTGACCGGCAAAGACAGCGCCCGCCGGGCACCCCTCTCGGTCGCGATGCGCATCCCCCGTTCGACCGCTTCACGGTGGCCCGCAATGACGATCTGGCCGCCGCCGTTCAGATTGGCCGGGCTGACCACCTGTCCCCGGGCAGCGTCCCGGCAGACGGCGTCCACCGCCGCTCGATCCAGTCCGAGCACGGCGGCCATCGCACCGACACCGGGCGGGACGGCCTCCTGCATGGCGCGCCCACGCTCCCTGACGAGGCGCACGGCATCCGTGAAGGCGAGCGAACCGGCGGCGACCAGAGCGCTGAACTCTCCCAGGCTGTGCCCGGCCACCCAGGCGGGACGGAGGCCGAAGTCCGCTTCGAGCACGCCCGCCGTTGCGCAGCCGACGGTTAGGAGAGCCGGCTGAGTGTTTGCGGTCAGCGTAAGCTCTTCCAGTGGTCCCTCGAAGCACAGGCGCGACAGGCTGAAGCCGAGGATGTCGTCGGCGGCGGCAAACACCTCCCGTGCCCGCGGGAAGCGGGCACACAGGTCCGCCCCCATGCCGACGGCCTGAGATCCCTGACCGGGGAACAGAAAGGCGACTGGCGGAGGCATCGAAACCGGCAGCGGCGAGGCGGACTAGTCGGCGACCTCGATGATCTTACGGCCGCGGTACGTTCCGCAGTGCGGGCAGGCGTGGTGCATGACGGTGGACTCGCCACACTCCGGGCAAGTGATGACGTTCGGGGCCGTCAGTGCATCGTGGGCCCGCCGCTTGTTCTTCTTCGACTTCGAGGTCCGGCGTTTCGGTAAAGGCATGACGTGGTCTCCTTGGGGCGCGCCGCAAACCGCGCGCCGCAGATCATATGTGTCGCCGGATACCCGATCCGGGCGACGTTGCGCGCGCAAATGGGCAGGGATGGTCGGCCATGACGAATGCGTTGGCGCCGCCGCGACGCTCAGTGCGCCGCCTTTCCCGCCCTGACCGGCGCCAGACGGAGCGCGGGATTGGCGGCGGGACAGGCGCAGGGGGCGTTGTTCAGATTCGCACCGCAGTGCGCACAAAGTCCCTTGCATGCCTCGTTGCAGAGCGGGCGGGTCGGCAGGGCCAGCACGATGCGTTCGCAGACGATGGGTGTGAGGTCGATTTCGTCTGCGGCGTAGTAATCGAGATCGATCGACTCGCCTTCCTCGGGGTTGCTCGGCTTCCATGCCGCCGGCACGAGGACCGTGGAGAAGTCGGTGGCCAGCGGGAAATTGTAGTCCTCCAGGCAACGTGCGCAGTGGCCGACGACCTGACCGGTGACGTGCCCTTGCAGGAAGAGCTCGGCTCCGGCGCGGTAGTAATCGAGTTGCACGTGCGCCGTACCCGGAAAATCGAAGTCGCAGACGGCACCGTGGGTCAGATCGGCTGTCAGGTGTGCCATCGGTTCCTCGAATTGTAGCCGCTTCGGCTCCTCCTCGATGTTGTGGATATTGAGTTTCATGGACGAGCCGGCGACCGATAAGGACGCCGTTTTAACGGAGGCCCCCCCCATCGTCAAGGCGACTTGGGGACGGCGGAGGCGCTGCAAAGCACGGGCTGACAGTTAGTTGCCGTTGCCGGCGTGGTGGTACTGGGGTAAGCCGCAGCGCATGGACGTACGGAGGCTGACGGGAAAGACAGTCCTGGTTACCGGTGCGGCGAGCGGCATCGGAAGAGCGACGGCGCTGGCGTTCGCACGGCGTGGCGCCCGCCTGGCGATATGCGATCTCGACGAGGCCGGATTGGCCGAGACGGCAAAGCGCACCCGCGATCTTGGCGGCGAGGTGCTGGTGCGTCGGGTCGACGTCGCCCGGAGCGAAGAGATGCAGGCTCTGGCCGAGACAGTCCATTCCGAGGTTGGTGTGCTCGATATCCTCATGAACAACGCCGGCGTGGCGATCGGCGGCGGCTTCTTGCACACGGGACTCGACGACTGGAACTGGATCGTCAACATCAACCTCATGGGCGTGGTGTATGGCTGCCACTTCTTCCTGCCGCGCATGGTGGAACGCGGCCGCGGGGGGCATGTGGTCAACGTGTCGTCCGCGGCCGGCTACGTCGCCGGCGAAGCCATGGCCGCCTACGCGACGACGAAGTTCGCCGTGCTCGGTCTGTCCGAGGCTCTGCGCGCCGAACTCGTACGCCATGGTATCGGCGTGACCGCCGTGTGTCCCGGTATCATTAATACGCCGATAACCCGCAACGCGCGCATGCTCGGACCCGGGGGGATGGCGGCGATTCAGGACGAGGTGATCGCCATGTATCAGCGACGCGGCTATACGGCGGAGCGCGTGGCCGAGAACATCTTACGGGCCGTGCAGCGCAACCGCGCGGTGGCCCCGATCTCGCCGGAAGCGTGGGCCATGTACTACGCCAAACGCTTCGCCCCGGGGCTGCTGGCACGCCTCGGCGCGCGGCTCACCGCACGCATGACGGCACGCGTGGCCGGCGGCGGCGCCTAGCATAGTTCCGAGGGACATTCCCCGGGTCACCAAGGAGCGCCTTACTCAACCGGCCGCGAACCCGGACCGGCATTGGCGCCAAACGTCATCGGTACCGCGGTCAGTCCTCCGCCAGACCCAGACGTTTCTCGATCCGCCGCAAGCGGCGCAGCACATCCGGTAGCCGCGGCCAGGCGGCGACATAGCGACGCCAGGTGCGCACCGGGACGGCCGGAGTGCCGCCAACAATGGCGCCGGCGTCGACATCGTTGTGAACCCCCGACTGCGCGGCAATCTGCACACCGTCGCCGACGGTGAGGTGTCCACCGATACCTACCTGGCCACCCATCCGGACCCCTTGACCGACCCTGGTACTGCCGGAGAGCCCGACCTGAGCGGCCAGCGCCGACCACTCCCCGATGGTGCAGCCATGCGCCACCATGACGAGGTTATCGAGCTTGACGCCGCGGCCGAGCCGCGTGGCGCCGATGGCGGCCCGATCGACGGTCGCGTTCTCCCCGATTTCGACATCGTCTTCCAGAACCACGGTGCCGGCCTGGACGATTTTGCGCGGGACGCCGTCGGCACCGATCGTGTATCCGAAGCCATCGCCACCGATAACCGCGCCCGTGTGTACGATCGCGCGGTGGCCGATGCGCACGTTCTCCCGGATCACCGCGTGCGCGTAGGCGCGAAAATCGTCCCCGATCCTTACCCCGGGGTACAGCACCACGTGCGGGTCGAGTTGGGCGCGGGCGCCGAGCACGCAGTGGGCGCCGACCACGACATACGGGCCGATAGTTGCGTCGGGGCCGATCCGAGCCGACGGATCGATCGCCGCGGTCGGGTGGATGCCCTCGGCAAACGCCGGGGCCGGCGCGTGGAACAACGGTATGGCCGCGGCGAACGCGGCATAAGGGTCAGCCGCCCGCAGCGAGGGGATGCCGACCTCGGGATCGCTCGGGGCGAGGATAACCGCGGCGGCGCGGGTGTTGGCGAGGTATTGCCGATAGCGCGGGTTGGCGACGAACGTGAGCGTCCCCGGCTCCGCGTCCTCGACCGGCGACAGTCCGCCGATCTCGACGTCCCCGTTGCCGCGCAACTCGCAACCGATTCTGCCGGCGATGTCTCTCAACTTCATGCGTGCTCCTCCAGCGCCGGTGGACCTTACCGGGGTTGGCGGGGAGCGGCAAATCGTGTGCGGTCCGCGCGGTCACGTTGCACCGTGTACGCCGCGCGTGTAAGGAACCGCACACGGGATAGATGACCATGCAGACTCCGAACTTCGAGAAACGCGGCGGCCTCGTGCCGGTGGTTGCCCAGGACGCCGACACCGGCGAAGTGCTCATGCTCGCTTACATGAACGAGGACGCGTGGGCGGAAACCCTGGCAACGGGTACCGCCTGCTACTACAGCACTTCACGGCGCTCTCTCTGGCGCAAAGGGGAAACCTCGGGCCATGTGCAGCAGGTGAAGGAAATTCGCGTCGACTGCGATGCCGATGCGGTGCTGCTCAAGGTTCGGCAGGTCGGTGGCGCCGCCTGCCACGAAGGCTACAAGAGTTGCTTTTTCCGCAAGGTCGACGGCGACGACTGGCGTGTGGTCGAGAGCCGCGTTGTCGATCCGGACGTGTTGTACGGCAAGAAGTGAGAACCGGGCTCGCGCAGGACGCCACGTATGGAAACACTCAGCCTTGGCATTCCGAAGGGGAGCCTTCAGGACTTGACTGTCGAGCTGTTCCGCAAGGCCGGCTGGAGGGTGCAGGTTTCGGAGCGCAGCTATTTTCCCACGATCGACGACGAGAATATCCGCTGCTCGCTGGTACGCGCGCAGGAGATCTCGCGCTACATCGAGGATGGTACGCTGGACGCCGGCATTACCGGTAAGGACTGGATTCTCGAGAACGACTCGACCGTGCAGGTGGTCTGCGATCTCGTCTATTCGAAGGCAAGCTTCCGGCCAACCCGCTGGGTGCTGGTCGTGCCGGAAGACTCGCCGGTCCGGCGCCCCGAGGATCTGGTGGGCAAGCGCATTGCAACCGAGCTGGTCAATTACACGCGCCGGTACTTTGCCGCCATCGAGACCCCGGTTGAGGTCGAGTTCTCCTGGGGCGCGACCGAGGCGAAGGCGGCCGGTGGGCTCGTCGATGCGATCGTGGAGGTGACCGAGACTGGAAGTACCATTCGCGCCAACCGATTGCGCATCGTCTGCGAGCTCTTCCAGTCGAACCCGCAGCTCATTGCCAACCGGGCCGCGTGGGAGGTGCCATGGAAGCGGCAGAAGATCGAGCAGATCAGTTTGCTCGTGCAAGGTGCGCTGGCGGCCGAGGGTAAGGTGGGCATCAAGCTGAACGTAGCCGGGGCCAACCTGCAGGCGGTCATCGCCCTGCTCCCGAGCCTGACGGCGCCGACGGTGGCGCCGCTGTACCAGTCGGGGCAACTGCAAGGCGTGGAATGGTACGCCGTAGAGACCGTCATTTCCGAACACACCGTGCGCGAGTTGATTCCGGAGCTGCGCCGCGCGGGAGCGGTGGGCATTCTCGAGTATCCGCTGAACAAGATCGTCTAGGGGCACAGCGGATGCCTGCCGCCGGTGTCGCAATGCTGTCTGCGGGCGTGCTCGTTCTTGGCCTCGTGCTCCCGGCCTGCAGTCCCGAACACGCCGAGCGCCGAGCGCGCGCTGCCGCAGAAACGATGCGGGACTCGCTGCCCGACATCGACGGCGCCGGGCGGGCGCAGCGTATATCTCCGGAAGTCATTCGCAACGCGCAGCGCCAGCTCGGGGCGCTGCACGAGTACCACGGCGAAATCAGCGGCGAGCTCGACGCGGTGACCATCAACGCGATCCAGGCCTTCCAGCGTACCCAGGGCCTGCACGACGATGGCGTCCTCGACGCCCGCACGCGCGAACGGCTCGCCGCCGCGACTAACACGCCGCCGTGATGCCGCGCTCCCGCGGCCGCCCGCCCGCCGTTCCGCTCGCCCCGGGGACTGCTCATGGCCGCGGCGTCGGACCTGCCGGGCTCACGGTGTCCATCCTCCTGCCGTCGTACAACGCTGCGCCGACGCTGGCCGCTTGCCTGCGCAGCGTGCAACGACAAACGCTCGCCGATTGGGAGTGCGTGCTCGTTGACGACGGGTCGACCGACAGCACCGCGGCGGTGCTGCACGAAGCCGCCCGAGGCGATCCGCGCTTCGTCGTCATCGGGCGGCCTCACTGCGGTGTCGTAGCGGCGTTGAACGCCGGTCTGGCGGCGTGTCGCGGTCGGTTCGTTGCCCGCATGGACGCCGACGACCTTATGCACCGTGACCGGCTGGCGCAGCAGGTCGCCGCGCTGACGGCCGATGCGGGGCTGGCCGCGACGGCCTGCCGGGTGCGGGTGTTTCCGCGCGCCGGACTGCGCGCCGGACGGCGGGCCTACGAGGCGTGGTTAAACGCGATGGAAAGGCCGGAGGAGGTTGCCGCCAACGCCTACGTGGAATGCCCCGTGGCCCATCCAACCTTGATGGTGCGGGGCGACGTCCTGCGCCGCTCGGGCTATCGCGCCTGCGGTTGGCCCGAGGACTACGATCTTGTTCTCAGGCTTCTCGAAGCGGGGCACGCGATCGGTGTCGTGCCGCGCCGTCTGTTGAGTTGGCGCGACCACCCGGCGCGACTGTCGCGGACCGCTCCGGAGTACGACCTCTCGCGGTTCACCGCGTGCAAGGCGGCATTCCTCGCCCGCGGGTTTCTCGCGGCGACGGAGGAGTACGCTCTCTGGGGCTACGGCGGAACGGGGCGCGCGCTGACGCGGGCCTTGCGGGCGCACGGCAAGCGGCCCGCATACATCGTGGAAGTGCATGCGGGACGCCTCGGCCAGGCGATTCACGGGGCACCGGTGGTGCCTCCCGCGGCGTTACCGGACTTACCATGGCGCCCCCTCGTCGTGTCGGTGGCGGGCGTCATGCCGCGCACGCAGATCCGTGCCGCACTTGTAGGCATGGGCCGAGTGGAACTCCGCGACTTCGTCTGCGCGGCTTGACACCGCGCGAAAGCGCGGAAACGACCTGGAGGCAGGAGTGTTGCGAGGACTTTTATCGTGCCTTGGGCCGGCCGCGGGAACTTTCGGGCTTCCGCTTTCGTCATAGGGGTAGATGGCCCGGCGCTCGTATCCTGACTTCTCCTCCCTGGCGCTCTCGTACCTGGAGGAATTGACCGCCTATGCCAGAAGGCTGTCGCGCAACGCCTGGGACGCCGACGACTTGGTCCAGGCGACCTACGAGCGGGCGTTTCGGGGCTGGAAAGGGCTGCGCGAGCCGGCGCGCTGTCGTGCCTGGCTGTTTCGGATTGCACGAAATCTGCATCTCGACCGGGTTCGTACAGCCACGGCCCGACCCGAGATCCACCTCGTCGAATCCGGTTACCCGGAGGCCGATGCGGCCGTGATTTCGCCCGAAGCGGTCGAGCGCCTGTCCGCCAGGGAGCTGGAGGCCGCACTGGCCCGGCTTCCGGAGGAGCAACGACACGTGGTTTTGCTCTGTGACCTCTGGGGTTTTCCGTACGACGAAATTGCCGAGATTGCCGGCGTGCCCGTGGGGACGGTGCGCTCCCGTATCGCCCGCGGGCGTCTGGCCCTGTCGAAACTCCTGATTGAGGGCGGGAATCGTGCCCGGAGACGAGGACCATCATGACCTGCTCCGAGCGCAGCGAAGCGATCTCCGCTCATCTGGACGGCGAACTGGCCGGCCATGAAGTGGCAGCATTGGAAACCCATCTCGCGTCTTGTGGCACCTGTCGGCGACAGCTCGACGGTCTTCGCGCCTTGAAGCATGCCGTGGCCCGGGTGGAAGGTCGTACCGCGCCTCCCGAGGCCGTTCTCGCTCGCGTCGAGGCGCTGCGGCTGCGGCGAGAGACCGGGTGGACGGGATTTCGCGTTGCCGTGGCGGCGGCGGCTGTAATGGTCGTCGCGGTAGGCGCGCTCTTTCTCGCTCGTCCTTCGTTTCTGCCTTACGACCAGCGCTCGCTCCCGGCGGAACTCATTGCGGATCATCTCCGCTCGGCTCCGGACATCATGCCCGCGGAGATCGCTTCCGGGAATCGCCTCGACGTTGCAGCTTTCTTTCGCACCAAGGTGCCTTTCGATCCCGTGGTCCCCCGGCTCGGCCCTGCGAGCCTGGTCGGCGGCCGAGTTTGCAAGGTCGAGGGACGCAAGGTGCAGCTTCTCTTCTACGAGCTCGACGGTCGCCACCTTTCCCTTTACGTGTCCGACCGCCCGGCGGCGATGAAGAGCTGTCATGACGACGGCGAGCACAGCGTCTGCCAGAGGCAGCTCGCCGGGCTCTCCTTGATACTCGTCGGCAAGGGGCAGGAAAGCGAGATGAGCCGGCTCCTTGACGAGGCGACTTTGTGAGACGTGTCCGGCGGGATAACGCGCCCCGACTCGCGTGCCATCCGGCGGGCAAGCCCGACGACGTGGGCGTCAGAAAGGCAGCGCCGTGATCCGGCGGGCAATCGAGCTACCCTACGTGGTCATCGTCGGGGTCCTGGTGGTCGCCGTGCTGGGTACCGTCTCGTACCGTCAGCTCGCCGCCGACCTGCTGCCGGTGTTCGACACTCCGGCCGTACAAATCGTCACCTTCTATCCCGGCATGCCACCCGAGGTAATGGAGCGCGACATCACCAGTCGGCTGGAGCGCTGGACGGGCCAGTCGATCGGCATCGACCACCAGGAGGCGAAGTCGATGCTCGGCGTGAGCATCGTCAAGGATTTCTTCCGGGAGGGCGTCAGCTTCGACACGGCGATGAGCCAGGTGACCTCCTACGCCGTCAGCGACATGTTCTACCTGCCCCCCGGGACCATCCCGCCGATGGTGATGCCGTTCGATCCCACGGCGTCGGTTCCGCTCTGCCTGGTCGCGGTGTCGTCGCCGACGATGTCGGAGAAGGAGATTTACGACGTTGCCTATTTCGAGCTTCGCAATCGTCTGCAGTCCATTCCCGGCGTCATCGCTCCGGCGGTGTACGGCGGCACGCTGCGTCGGATTCTGGCGTACGTGGATCGCGAGAAGCTCGAGGCACGCGAACTGAGTCCGATGGACGTGGTCCGGGCGCTGCACCGGCAATCGGTGTTCGTTCCCGCCGGCAACATGAAGGCCGGGGAGACCGACTACCAGATCTTCGCCAACGCCATGCCTGCGGCCGTGGAACAGCTAAATCACGTCCCCGTCTCGGCCGAGAACGGGAAGGTCGTCTTCATGCGCGATGTAGCGAGTGTCGAGGACTCCGCTCAGATCCAGTCGAACATCGTGCGCATCAACGGTCGCCGCCAGGTCTATATTCCGATCTACCGTCAGCCGGGCGCCAACACGATCGAAATCGTCGACGCGATTCGCAGCCAACTGCAGCGCATCCGCCAGCGCTTGCGAGAAATGGATGCGCGTGCGGGGAACATCGCTCTCGAAGTCGTGCTGGACCAGTCGGTCTACGTGCGTAATTCCATCGCGGGCCTGCGGTTGGCGGCGCTGCTCGGTGCGGCTCTGGCGGGGGCCGTGGTGTTCATGTTCCTGCGCACTGTGCGCTCGACGATCGTCATCGTGCTCGCCATTCCGCTGGCCGTGCTCGGTGCGATGATCGGGCTCGTGGCCACGAGGCAGTCGCTGAACACGCTGACCCTCGGCGGCATTGCGCTGGCCATCGGCATTCTCGTCGATCAGGCGATCGTCGTCGTCGAGAATGTCGCCCGGCACCTGGGTCTGGGAAAGGACGCCGCACGGGCCGCCATCGACGGCACACGCGAGGTGGCCCCATCGATCGTCGT
This sequence comes from Candidatus Binatia bacterium, assembly GCA_023150935.1. Classification (NCBI taxonomy): domain Bacteria; phylum Candidatus Binatota; class Binatia (SeqCode); species Binatia bacterium. Next base: position 360,042 of record JAKLJW010000001.1, read on the forward strand.
GTCGACCGTGACCTTCGCGGTCGTCTTCGTGCCCATCTTCTTCCTTTCCGGCATGGCCAGGTTTTTGTTCGCTCCGCTGGCCATCTCCGCGTCGCTGGTGATGGGCGCCTCGCTCGTGGTTGCGCTGACCGTCGTGCCGGCATTTTGCGCGCGCTTCCTCACGACCGCAGTCGGCGTCAGGGACGGCGCCGACGCAGGACTGCTCGCGCGCGGCTATACGTGGGGACTCGCCCGCGCGGTCGGCCGCCGCGGAGTCGTTCTCACGGCCGGCGCCGCGGCGGCAATCGCTGCCGCCGTCGCGCTGCAACGCCACCCGACGGAGCTCTTTCCGCGCGTCGACGCCGGGCAGTTCCAGATCTACGTACGCCTCCCGTCGGGCACGCGCATCGAGGAGACCGAGAAGACGGTAGCGCGGCTCGAAAGCGCTCTGATCGCCGAGCTCGGTGAGCCGGACCCGGAGTTCCCCGCGGTGGAGAACGAGCCGCGCTCCGACCTGAGAATGCTGATCGGCAATATCGGCGTGCTCATGGATTGGCCGGCGGCGTACACGCCCAACACGGGTCCGATGGACGCTTTTGTCCTGGTCCAGCTCAAGGAGAACCGCCGCGACACGTTCGCGCTGGTCGAGCGTTTGCGTGGACGGCTGCGGCACCAGTTCCCCGAGGTCGAGTTTGCCTTCGATACCGGGGGGATGTTGACCGCGGCGCTGAACTTCGGCGAGCCGGCGCCGATTCGTTTTCGGGTCCTCGGCAGTGACCTGCGCACTCTGGGGGAGATCGCCGCTCGGGTCGCCGAGCGCATCGGGTCGGTGCCTGGGGCCGAAGACGTGCGTGTATTGCAGCGCAACGATTACCCGACGCTCGACATCGAGATCGATCGGACCAAGGCGGCGCTGGCGGGGCTGTCCGTCGTTGACGTGATGCACAATCTGGTGACCGCGACCAATTCGAGCATCAACTTCGAGCCGGCTTTTTGGATCGACAGGAACAACGGCAACCATTACTTCGTCGGTGCGCAGTACCGGGAGTCGGATCACGTGTCCACGGATACGCTGCTCGACGTTCCGATCGCGCCGGGGGGCGGCGGAAAGCCGCTGCCGCTGCGCACCGTGGCAACGATTTCCCGGGGAACGGGACCGTCGTTCGTCAGCCACCGCGACATCACGCGGGCCGTCGACGTGTACGCCGACGTTGCCCCGGGTGCGTACGTGGGAGACGTCGTCGGGGCCATGGAGCAGGTTCTCGAGGAAGACGCGGCGCTCGGTCTGGAGCGCACGGTCGACGAGCGCGGGCGCCGGTCATTTCGGCTCGGCGGCGAGTACGCCGAACGCGGCTACGTTCTGACTGCAAGCGGCGAGATAGAGACGATGCGCGCCGCCTTCGGCCAGTTCGCAGGCGGTCTCGCTCTCGCCGTCGTCCTCGTCTACCTGGTGATGGTCGCCCAGTTCCGCTCGTTCGTCGATCCCCTGACGATTCTCCTGACGGTACCGCTCGGCTTCGTCGGCGTGGCGCTGGCGTTGCGGCTCGCGGGGGTGGCGCTCAACATCCAGAGCTTGATGGGGATCGTCATGATGGTGGGTATCGTCGTCGAGTACGGCATCCTGATGGTCGATTTTGCCAACGCGCGCGTCGAAAGCGGCATGCCCGTCGACGATGCTGTGCTGGAGGCGGCGCGGCTGCGCCTGCGGCCGATCCTCATGACGTCGCTTACGACGGTCTTTGCACTCTTACCGATGGCGGTCGGCGCCGGCGGCGGCGACGCCAACATTCCGCTGGCTACGACGATTATCGGCGGCGTTCTCGGGGCCACTGTGTTGACGCTATTCGTTCTGCCCGGCCTCTACATCCTGATGAAGAGGGCGCCGCTGGGTCCCGCCCTGATGGGAGGTCCGGCCGATGAGACTTAATCAGTGCCCGGCCCGGGCTTCGACGGGCCTCGCGACACTCCTGGCGGTGCTGGCTCTGGCCGGGGTGCCGGCATGCTCGCGCGACTCGTATGGCGACGAAGCAAAGCAGGCGAGTGGGGTAGCGGCTGATGAGTCGCGGCCTTTGCGTGTGGCGGTTGAGAGGCCGGTCGCGGTCGCAGGCGGGAAGGAGATGGTTCTTCCGGGCACAGTAGAGGCCTGGGAAAGCGTGCCGCTGTACGCGCGGGTGACCGGCTATCTGGAAGAGGTCGATGTGGACATCGGGGACGAGGTCGCGGCGGGAGAGAGAGTGGCGCGCCTGGCGGTACCCGAGGTGACGGCGGGCATCAAGGGCGCCGAGGCAAGAGTGATTCAGGAGAAGGCCGAGCTCGATTTGGCCAGGCTGACGCTTTCCAGGCTGCAGGCTCTGCGACGGGCGAACTCCGCCGCGATTCCGCAGCAGGACGTGGATACCGCCGCCGCGCGCGTGCGAGTCGAGGATGCGCAGGTTCGACTCGCGGAGGCGGATCGCGACCGACTCGACGCGCTTCGCGAGTTGGCTCGGATCGTGGCGCCCTTTCCTGGCCGGATCACGCGGCGGGTTCTTCATCCCGGCGCATTGGTCCGGGAGGGCAACAGTGCGGGTGCCGAGCCGATAGTGGAGATCGCCCGCATCGACCGCTTGCGGCTCGCCTTCGAGATTCCCGAGCTGCTGGCGCCGTACGTCAAGGAGGGCGCGCCGGCGATCGTCCGGTTCGACGCCTTTCCCGGTAGCGACGTCTCCTTGCCAGTGGCGCGCGTCGCGGGGGCGCTCGACCCTGCGACACGATCGATGCGCGCCGAGATGCATCTGGATGACGGCGCCGGTCGGTATCGTCCCGGCATGTTCGCGTCGGTGAAGCTTGCGGTGGAGACCGGGGGTGGGGCGGTGAGCGTGCCGTCGCGGGCGGTGCGGGGCCACGGTAACGAGCGCTTCGTGCTCGTCGCCGACAATGGCGTGTTGCGCCGCCGGCCCGTTGTGGTCGGTTCCGACGATGGCCGCAGAGCGTCGATCGCTCGCGGTCTCGGCCCAGACGATCGGGTAATGGTCGCCGGGTCGCCGCTGGCTCGGGATGGAGTTGCCTGCGAGGCCGTCGAAGGGTGACGCGGTTGAGCGATGCGATTCGAGTTGCGGTTGCGAGTGTCGTCCTTTTCTCGTCGGGATGCGCCGCGCTGACCGCTTACGTACCCGACCCACCGATCCGCGCGCTGCCGCCGAGCCTGCGAGCCGAGGTTGTCGCGGTCGAGGAGAGAGCACGATTTGGGTCGGAAGCATCGGACCGTCCGCTGGGGAGGTTGAGCCGGTCGCGCGAGGTCACTCTCGAAGAGGTGCTGCGGGCCGCCCGGGAGCGGGCGAATACGGTCTTGGAAGCTGCCGCAAGACTCGAGGCGGCCTCGGGGCGGCTGCAAACTGCCGCCGGTGCCCTCCTCCCGGGCATCGACGTTCAACTCGGCGGCAGTTACCTCGACGGTCGGCAGGTCGGGTCGTTCGGTGACGTCATGGGCGTCACTTTCGGCACCTTCGAACCGTCGGCCGGGGTTTACTATCGGGTGAATCCGGGTGCGGCATGGGTGCGCTCCGAAAGGTTTCGAAAAGAGGCCGACGCCGCGGCCTTCGAAGTCCGCGAGGCGCAGCGTTACGCCATGCTGCAGGCGGGGGTGGGCTATGTCGATCTCGCCCTGGCGCGCGCCTCGCAGGCCGTTGCCGAAGGGCTGGCTGGGGACGCCGAGAGGTTCGTGGAGATCACGCAGGCTAGGGCGCGCGCGGAGATCGGCACGGGGGCGGATGTCGCCCGTGCCGAAGCGGCGGCGGCGAGTGCGCGGCAGACGGCGTTGCGGGCGCGCGGGCTCTGGGAGACGTCGAGCATTCGCCTCGCGGTGTTGCTGCGCTGGAATACCAACGACCTGCTCGTGCCGAGCGAAAACGATCTGCGCACGACGAGCCTCATCGACGTGGCCGCGGGGGCAGCGCTGAGAGGAGAGGCGGAGCTTGCCCGGCCGGACATCCTGGCGGCTCAGGCGCGCAGCGAAGCGGCGGCACGAGAGGTGTCGGCAGCGTGGTGGGATCTGCTGGGGCCCGACATCGATGCCGGGTTTCGCGAACGCTTCATCGGTACGGATCTCAATAGGCTCGGCAACACGAACTTTCTCGAGGGTTTGGCTCGCATCGCCGTCGACTTCGCCGAGGTCGGCCGCACGCGAACGGCGAGGGGAGAAGCTGCGGCCGCACGTGTAAGAGAGCAGACCGTGCGCGAACAGGCGTACGGCGAGATCGAGACGGCTCTGTCGCGCGTCGCCGTTGCCGCCGGTTCGCTTCCCGACGCCCGCAACGGGGTGGACGCGGCGACGCGCAGTTACGAGGTCGAGTTGGCCCGGTTCGAGGCTGGCACCGGTATCGGCCTGGAAGTGATCCAGGCCCAAAACGCGCTTGCGCGGGCTCGCCTGGCCCACGTCGAAGCGATTGCACGGTACGACGTGGCGCAGATCGAGCTCGCCGCCGGCATCGGCCATCTGGATCCTGCGCTGATGCGGGCGGCGCAGGAGCGCTGATCGGGCCTGGCGCGTCGGAGAGGCCAGACCCGATGTCAGTTCGCGGGCGTCCGCCGGTCCGGAGCCGCGTGCCACTGCGGGACGGATCGAGCTGTCAGTGCCCGGTGGCGTGAAACGCCGGCGGCGAGAACAGGTCCAAAGGCCACGACCCGTTGGGGTCGTGGGCCGTCGGCGGGATCGTCGGATCGACGTGCAGGTTGCCCAGGGCGCCTTTCGGAACTCGCCACAACGCGTGGTCGACCAGATTGTAGGTTCCGGGTACTGCCGCCGTCAGCTCGAGGACCGCCGCGGAGCCCGGCGGTACGTAGAGGGTTTCTTCGTTGCGGATACGATCGCTCGGATGCCCGGTATACACGGAATCGAAGATCTGACCGATGATATGCCAGCTCGAACCGAGGTTCGGTCCGGCGTTGACGAAAAACACGCGCAACCTGTCGCCCTGGTTGACGCGCAGCGCATTGCCGAAGATGGCCGGGTCGACAAGTGCCCTGGTGTGGCCGTTGAAGGTGAACAGATCGGGGTGCTCCATGCCTGCCTTATCCTCATCGAGCACGTAAAGGTCGCCATCCGCCTGACCCGAACTGCCGTCTGGTGCCGGGGCCAGGTACCACTCGCTCTGCCCGACGTATGCTTCGGCGAAGCCGTCCGGCAGACCTTCGGGAGGGTCGACCTGAATCATACCGTACATGCCGAAGGCGACGTGCTCCCATGGCATACCTTCGCCCGCGCAGTGGTAGATGAACGCGCCACTGCGCTGCGCCTTGAAAGAAAAGGACTTCGACTCGCCCGGCTCGACGTCGGTCACCGCGGCACCGCCGCCGGGACCCATCGCGGCGTGGAAGTCGAGATTGTGCGGTTCCGTGTTGTGCAACTCGTTGGTGAGGTTGACCACCAGGGTGTCCCCCTCGCGAACGCGAATCATCGGTCCGGGCACCGTGCCATTGAATGTCCAGAACGTGAACCACTTGCCCGGTGCAATCTCCGCGACCACTTCCCTCGCCACGAGGTCCACAGTCACGGTGGCCGGTGCGGTACGCACGATCGGTGACGGAACGTCCAGCGGATCCTTGGCGACGTAAGTGGGTGCGGCGGCACGCGCGACCCGGGGGCCGCCGCTGTCGCAGGCGCTGTTCAGAGCGGCGAGGCCGATCACTCCTGTAAGGGCTGCGAGGGTTCGGTAGTGCATGTAGCGATGTACTCCCTGCGGAAAAGATACTCTCCGAATGGCAGAACTGAGAATGATTTTCAAGATCATACGGGTGCCGCCCGTCCGGAGAGGCGCATTCGCCGCAAGAGTGGTCCGGGAAGCGGGTGCACCCGCCGGCGCACCGCGCCGGGAGGCAATCAGCGCGGCCGGAAGTCCGGTTTCATCTGCAGGCGCGCTACGAAATCGCGCCACCCGCTCGGCAGCAGCCGCGACACGCACAACAGGAGGTACGTGGACAGGGGAAAATGGAGCGTGGGCTGGCGGCGAAGGAGAGCGCGGTGAATCGTCGCCGCCGCCGCCGACGCGCGCAACGAACTGGGCGCCTTGAAGGCATTGCCGCGCAGCATCGGCGTATCGACGAACCCCGGAAAGATGGTTGTGAACGTGATTCCCCGTGGCCCGTACTCCGAGCGCAAGCTTTCGGTAAACGTCGCCACCGCGGCCTTGCTTGCCGAGTACGCGCCCTCGTGCGGGAAGCCGCCGAGCGCCCCAAGGCTCGCAACGATAGCGACGTGTCCGCTGCCGCGCGCGAGAAAACGCGGCAAGAATACCGAACACAGGACTACGTTGGGACTCACGTTTGTGGCGAAGTGATCCTCGACCGTGCGCCAGTCGCACTCGAAGCGCGCCTGCGGATTGTCGATGCCCGCGTTGCCCACAATAAGGTCGAGGTCCGGGTGCCGCTCCGCGAGGTCGACTGCCAACCGTTCGAGGTCGGCGAGTCCACGCAGGTCGATCTGACGTGTCTCGACCACCACGCGCGCCCGCAATTCCTTGTCCAGTTCTGCAAGGCCGGATTCGTTCCGGTCGAGGAGTATGAGTGCCGTGCCGTCACGAGCCAGCAGTCGGCAGAGCTCGCGGCCGATGCCGCCGGCGGCGCCCGTGACCAGAGCGCACCTGAATGGTCCCGTTGCGACCCGATGTGCCACGTCAACCCTCCTCAGCGTGTGGACTCGATCCGGCGCTTCAGTTTGCGCAGGGCGCCGTCGAAGCCGCGTTGGAGAAACGCACGCAGGGCGGTTCCGGTCGCGGGGACAAGAGGCCGGAACCGGGCAGTCCATTGGACCTGCGTGCCGCCGGCGTCAGGGGTCAGGAATACGTGGCCCCGATGATCGCGCAAGGGTGCGCCCCGCCGCAGGCAGTAATCGAATCGGCGCGGCGGATCCCAGAGAACCACTTCCTCCTCGATCGAGGTGCCGGGGGCCCGCAGTTGCCTCACGGCCCCCAGTCCGTTCGGGTCGGGCGACCCGGGACGAATGACGACGCACGCGCGGATCGGCGTCCACTCCGGCATGCGGGCGTGATCGGTGATCGCCCGCCAGACGACGTCCGGCGGTGCGTCGATGTGCACCCGGGCATTGACGTACGGGAGTCTTGGACGGAAGCCCATCGGGGCTTCGTACCAGTGGCGCACGAAAAGCAACTCGACGCTGAAACCCTGATCGTCGTTGACGTAGACCACCGTCCATGCACCCAGATTGAAAGGCCGCCAGTTGCCCCGGTAACCCGCCGCAATGCAGCGCGCGTAGGCGGCGTCGAAAGCGGCCTTGCTGCGAAAGCCGAGGGCAATGTTCAACAGGCCCTGATCGCTGATGCGATACCCCTCGGGCCATGGCTTGCCGGCGGGATCGTGGTACTGCACGAGCTCGAGAAGGCAGTCGCCGGCGCGCAGAACCAACGCCGAGCGCCGCGCACCGGCGAGGCCCCAGAGAGCTTCGTGCTCGGGGCCGTGCAGCCGCAACTCGTCGAGTACCGGCAGACCAAGCGTGTCGACGAAAAAGCGCCGCGAGCGCGCAAGGTCCGGGACCGACAGCGTCACGCTGACCGTACTGACGGGGATCTCCGGCCTTTCGTGGGGACGACGAAACGCCGCACTAGGATCGCCTTCCATGATTTCGAGAAGAACGCCTTCCGGATCGCGGACACAGACACGGCGCTGCCCCGGCGCGCCGACCGGCGCGGAGAGCGGCTGCGACCTGTGCGAGGCCAGACGCGCCAAAGCCGCGTCGAAATCGGCGACGTGCAGGCCGACCATGTTATACCCGATGTCGCACAGCCGCCGGTCCGCCGGCAGCGGTCTCACCGGCGGGCTTTCGAACTCGAACATCTCGAGCTGGAAGAACTCCTGTCGGTCGACGAGCCACCAGCAGACCGACGCCGCACCCGGCAGACCCTGGACACGGGAAGCGATCGGTCCGCGAAACAGCCTCGTCCCGCCCGCGGGCAGGAACCCGAACGTATCGCGGTACCAGCGGTGAGTGCGGGACAGGTCGGTGACGCTATAGGCGATCTGGCACAGCTGTGGATGTCCGAGCATGAGTACCCCCGAGGCGGTGCGTGTCAGCACGCAGCATGCGCATCAGTCTCAGGCAACCGGCGCAGCGATGCAACCGCTTCCGTTACGCATAGTGGTTTGACGGTGCCGGCGTCCTCCGGTAGAGGCTGCCTTTGCCGCGCGCCGACGGTGGTGCGTGGCGCTCCTCGGGGCGGGCGACGCGACCGCTGCGGGGCGATTCAGGTGGCGCTCGATTCGGCCGCCGCGGTTGGAGGTGATCCATGCACAAACTCGTACTGCTGCGCCACGGCGAGAGCACGTGGAACAAGGAGAACCGGTTCACCGGCTGGACGGACGTCGGTCTCAGCGACAGGGGAGTCGAAGAGGCGACGGCGGCCGGGCGGCTGCTGAAGGCCGAAGGCTTCGCCTTCGACGAGGCGTTCACATCGGTCCTCAAGCGCGCCATCAAGACGCTCTGGCTCGCGCTCGAGGAACTCGATCAGATGTGGATTCCGGTCCACAACTCCTGGCGCCTGAACGAACGTCACTACGGCGCCCTGCAGGGACTGAACAAGGCCGAGACCGCCGCCAAGCACGGCATGGAACAGACCAACATCTGGCGGCGCAGTTACGATATCCCGCCCCCGGCGCTCGAACCGGGCGATCCGCGCAGTCCTGCCAACGATCCGCGCTATGCGGGACTCCGCGGGGACGACCTGCCGCTCACCGAGTGCCTCAAGGACACGGTGGAGCGCTTCCTTCCGTACTGGCACGACGTTATCGCGCCGACGATCGAGGCGGGGAGGCGCGTTATCGTGGCGGCGCACGGCAACAGTCTCCGCGCGCTGGTGAAGTACCTCGACGACATCTCGAACGAGGCCATTGTCGGGCTGAACATTCCGACGGGGATTCCGCTCGTGTACGAACTCGACGACGATCTGAAACCGATACGCAACTATTACCTTGGCGATCCCGAGGCGGCGAAGAAGGCCGCCGCGGCGGTTGCGGCACAACTCAAAGCCTGAGGGTCCGCGGCGTCATCGAGCCCCAGAGCGACGTGTACCTCGGTATCGACATCGGCACGTCGGCGGTGAAGGCCCTGCTGATCGACGACGCTCAGCGGGTCGTCGCGCAGGCCGGGTCGCCCCTCGAGGTGTCGAGGCCGCGGCCCCTCTGGTCGGAACAGGATCCCGAAGACTGGTGGCGCGCCACCCTGGCGGCGGTCGAAGGCCTGCGGTCGCTGGCCCCGGCCGCCTTTGCGTCGCTCGCCGGTATTGGCCTTTCGGGGCAGATGCACGGGGCGGTGCTGCTCGATTCGCGAGACCGCGTGCTGCGGCCCGCCATTCTCTGGAACGACGGCCGCAGTGGCGCCGAGTGCGCGCTGCTCGAACGGCGCGAGCCGGCGCTGCGGACGATTACCGGCAATCTCGCCATGCCCGGCTTCACCGCGCCAAAGCTACTGTGGGTTGCGGCGCACGAACCGGAGATCTTCGCTGCGACCCGAAGGGTGTTGCTGCCCAAGGACTACGTGCGATTGCGGCTGACGGGCGAATACGCGTCGGACATGTCCGATGCCGCCGGTACGCTGTGGCTCGACGTCGCCGGACGACGCTGGTCGGCGGCGATGCTCGCAGCCACGGGTCTCTCCGAGGCTGCGGTGCCGCGGCTCGTCGAGGGTAGTGAGCCCAGTGGTGTGTTGCGCGCGGAGCTGGCCGGCGCCTGGGGTGTGCCGGGCCGGGTCGTGGTCGCCGGCGGCGCCGGCGACAATGCCGGCGGTGCCGCTGGTGCCGGGGTGATCGAGCCGGGCCAGGCCTTCGTATCGCTGGGAACCTCGGGCGTGTACTTCGTGGCGGGCGACCGCTTCGCTCCTCACCCGGCGGGAGCGGTGCACGCGTTCTGTCATTGCTTGCCGCAGCGCTGGCACCAGATGGGCGTGTTGCTCAGTGCCGCAAGCTGCCTCACCTGGATTAGCGGCGTGACCGGCGCTTCGTCGGAGGCTGCCCTGCTCGCAGAAGTCGAAGCCCGGGATCGGGATCCGCGCGTGCTGTTCCTACCCTATCTTTCCGGCGAGAGGACCCCCCACAACGACCCGCTCGCTCGAGGCGCGTTCGTCGGCTTGACGCACGACACGACGCGGGCCGACCTCGGACGGGCCGTGCTCGAAGGCGTCGGCTTCGCGTTTGCGGACTGTCAGGCCGCGTTGCTCGCGGCCGGAACCAGAATCGAACGGGTCAGCGTTCTCGGCGGTGGTGCACGCAGTCGCTTCTGGGGCCGCATCCTTGCCAGTGCTCTCGGGCGGACGATCGAGTACCACAGCGGTGGCGAGGTTGGTCCGGCTTTCGGCGCGGCCCGCCTGGCGCGCCTCGCGGTCACCGGCGAGCCGCCCGCGGCGGTGTGCACCGCACCGGCGAGCGTAAGTGTCGTCGAGCCAGACCCTGGGCTGCGCGCCCGGTATGCGGAGCGATTCCCGGTGTTTCGCCGGTTATACAGAGATCTGCGGGAGAGCATGGCCGCGCTGGGTTGAGGCGCGGACGGGAGGCAACCATGGGTCAGCCCTTCTTTCCGACGATCGAGCGTGTCCGCTACGAAGGCCGGGCAAGCGCCAATGCGCTGGCGTTTCGGTGGTACGATGCCGACCGGATCGTCCTCGGCAAGCGCCTTTCGGAACACCTGCGGCCGGCGGCGTGCTACTGGCACTCGTTCTGCTGGGATGGCACGGACATGTTTGGGGCCGGAACGTTCGCGCGTCCGTGGCTTGGCGGTGGCGACGCGATGGCGCTGGCGGCGCGCAAGACCGAAGTCGCTTTCGAGTTCTTCGAGAAGCTGGACGTGCCGTTCTTTACCTTTCACGACCGCGACGTGGCTCCCGAGGGCGCGACGTTGGCGGCCTCGAACGCGAACCTGGCGCGGGCGGTCGAGGGGATCGCCGCGGCGATGGAGCGCACCGGTGTGCGACTCCTCTGGGGCACGGCGAACCTGTTCAGCCACCGGCGTTACGCCGCCGGCGCGGCGACCAATCCCGACCCGGAGGTGTTCGCTTACGCCGCCGCGCAGGTAAAGCAGGCGATGGACGTCACGCGCCAGCTCGGCGGCGCCGGCTACGTTCTGTGGGGTGGAAGGGAAGGGTACGACACTCTGCTCAACACCGATCTCGGGCGCGAACTGGAGCAACTCGGGCGCTTCATGAGTCTGGTCGTCGATTACAGGCATCGCAGCGGCTTTGCAGGCACGCTGCTCATCGAGCCGAAGCCGATGGAGCCGACCAAGCACCAGTACGACCGGGACGCCGCCGCGGTGCACGCGTTCCTGCAGCGCTTCGGATTGGAGCGCGAGATACGACTCAACATCGAAGCGAACCACGCCACGCTGGCCGGGCACAGCTTCGAGCACGAGATCGCCTATGCGATTGCCAACGATCTTCTCGGCAGTGTCGACATCAACCGCGGCGACCCGCAAAACGGTTGGGATACCGACCAGTTCCCGAACAGCGTCGAGGAGCTTACGCTCGTGCTGTATCGCATCCTGGCGGCGGGGGGTCTGGGAAACGGTGGGTTCAACTTCGACGCGAAACTGCGGCGCCAGAGCGTCGATCCGCTCGACCTGTTCCACGCTCATATCGGCGGTATGGACACGCTCGCCCGCGCGCTGATCAACGGCGCGGCGCTGCTCGAGTCGAGGATTCTGGCGGCGGAGGTGAAGGCGCGCTACGCCGGCTGGGATGGTCGGCTGGGTCAGGCGATACTGCGCGGCAGTGCCACTCTGGACGATCTGGCCGCGCAGGCGCTTGCCGACGGCCTCGACCCGGCGCCGCGTTCGGGCGGCCAGGAACGCCTCGAGAACGCGGTCAGCCGCGCGATCGACGCCGCAGCAACGGGTTCGGCCTCGGTATCGAGGTGAGCACGAGCTTCCGCCACGGTCGCCGAGTGTGCCCGGGGGAGGGATCGATACGGAACCCCCTGAAAGCTGCCAGCCCGCAGCCTACCTTTACGCGTTCCGCGGCCCCGTCGGGATATCCTTGAACGGCACGTCCTTATCGAGCCGCACATCGGGCGGCAGCATGAGAATGCGTTCGGCGATGATGTTGCGCAGGATTTCGTCGGTGCCGCCGGCAATGCGAAGGCCCGGAATGCCCATGTAGGTTTCCTGCCACGCGGCCTCTTCAGGGGCGATGCCCGGTTCCGTGACGGCGCCGGCGGGACCGAGGACGTCCATGGCAAAGCTTGCCATGTCCTGTTTCAGTACGGCGCCGACGAGTTTGCCGATGGAGCCTTCCGGACCGGGGATGGCGCCGCGCGACAGTGCGGTAAGGGTGCGATAGCCGGTGTACTGGAGGCCCTTGCCGCGGACATAGAAGCGGGCGAGGCGCTGGCGTACGGCGGGATCGTCGAGGGCGGGGCGGCCGTTCCAATCGGTCTCTCGGGCAAGGCGCATCAGATCCGCGAACTCCGGGCCGCCGGCACCGCCCCCGATCGAGAGGCGTTCGTTCATGAGTGTCGTGATGGCGCCCCGCCAGCCTTCGCCGACGGCGCCGACGCGGTTCTTGTCGGAGATCCGCACGTCGGTGAAGAACACCTCGTTGAACACGGCACCGCCGTTGATCTGTTTGATCGGCCGGATCTCGATGCCCGGCGACTTCATGTCGATGATGAAGTAGGTGATGCCGGCGTGCTTGGGCCTGGTCGGGTCGGTACGCGTCAGGATCATGCCCCACTGCGAGTACTGGGCACCGGTGGTCCAGATCTTCTGTCCGTTGATGACCCAGTCGTCTCCGTCGCGGACCGCCGTGGTGCGCAGGCCGCCGAGGTCGGAACCCGCACTGGGTTCGCTGAAGAGCTGACACCAGATCTCTTCGCCGCGCAGCATCGGCCGCAGGTAGCGCTTCTTTTGCTCGTCGGTACCGTGCGCCATGATCGTCGGGCCAAGCATTCCCTGGCCGATCGCGAAGATATTCGGCGGCGTCCTGAACCGGCTCTCTTCCTGGTGCCAGATCACCGCCTGGATCGCGCTGGCGCCGCGACCGCCGTATTCGGTAGGCCACGTCATACAGGCCCAGCCGGCGTCCGCCTTCTTGGCCTGCCACTGCTTGGCCGTGACGATGACTTCCGACCCGCCGCGCTCCGACATGACAGCCGCGGCGTCGCCGGGTTTCAGACGTTCAGCGTTGGCTTCCAGCCAGGCGCGGGCTTCGGCGCGAAACTTCGTTTCCTCGGCGGTGTCGTTGAAATCCATGCTGCGGTCTCCTCTTCGTTCAGGCGTAAGGCTGTGCGGCAGGATGCGAGGTGTCGGGGGCCGTCGCGGCGAGCAACTCGATCAAGCGTTCGCGCCACTGATCGGCACTGCCCAGAATGGTGCCGAGCAACTTGGCGCGGCGATAGAACAGGTGGCAGTCGTACTCCCAGGTGAAGCCGACACCGCCGTGCATTTGCACGATTTCCCGGCTGGCGAGGTCGAAGGCGTCCGTCGCCGTGATCCGACAACCGCAGGCGGCGGTGGGCAGGTCGGGACTCGCGTTGCTGAGCGCCCAGGCGCCGTAATAGGCGTTCGATCGGGCCAGCTCGATCTCGACGTAGAGATCGGCCATCCGATGCTTGAGCGCCTGGAACGAGGCCACCGGCCGGCCGAAGGCGTAGCGGCCCATGGTGTACTCGCGAGTGATCTCGAACGCGCGTTGCGCGCCGCCCAGTTGCTCGAACGCCATGAGCACCGCGGCGCGATCGAGGAGGGCTTGCGCGCGTTCCCAGCCGCGCCCCTCGGGTCCGAGCACGGTGGCCGGCGCGTTGTCGAATTCGAGCACTGCCATGGAACGACTCGGATCGAGCGAGTGTAACGGTCTCCGCTTAACGCCCGGCCCGGTGAGGTCCGCCAGCACCAGCGACAGGCCGTGCTCGGTGCGGGCCGTCACGACCGCGAAGTGAGCGACGTCGCCGTCGAGCACGGGCATCTTGGTGCCGGAGAGGCGTCCTGCGGAAAGAGTTGCCGAAACGCTGCTGGGTCCCTGACGCCCGGGGCGTTCGGCGTGTGCGAACGTTCCGATTGCCTCGCCGGAGGACAGCCTGGGCAGGTACTGCTTCTTCTGCGCATCGGTGCCGTCCAGGACGATGGCCTCCGTTGCCAGGTAGACGCTGGACGAAAAGGGAATCGGAGCGAGGGCGCGGCCGATCTCCTCGGCGATCACGGCGAGTTCGAGGTGCCCCAGCCCGGCACCGCCATATTCCTCGGGAATCGCGGTTCCGAGCCAGCCGAGTTGGGCGGCACCTCGCCAGAGCGTGTCGGAGCAGGGTGTGTCCGATTCCAGCACGGCGCGACACACGCTGAGGGGCGCGTGCTCCTCGAGAAACTCGCGCGCGGTAGTCCGCAGCATCTTCTGGTCGTCGGAGAAATCGAAGTTCATATGCCTCCCCGGGGTTTGCGTCAGGACGCCGCCGCTCGCTGCCCACGCTGCTTATATCAGTGCATCTCTGTGTCAATGGGATCCCGCTCGCGGCGCTCGTGCCGGGTCCGGTTGCCACCCACGGTCGCATCCGATAAGCCCACGGCGCGCGAGAGCGAACCGCAGAGGAGGCCGCGATGAAGATTCCCGCCCAGGGACTGCCCCGAGACGAGCTGTTCGCGAAGCTCGAAGCGTTCCGTGCCAATGACATGCCGTGGCGCGACGGCCGCACGTGGGCGTACGTTTACGACCCCGGCGCGGAGGCGGAGTCGGTCATCAAACAGGCATATACCATGTACCTCTCGGAGAACGCGCTCGACCCGACCGTGTTCCCGAGCATGCTCCGGCTGGAAGCCGAACTCGTCGCCATGGCCGCCGCGCACCTGCGGGGCGATGAGAACGTTGTCGGCAACTTCACCAGCGGAGGGACCGAAAGTCTGATTCTTGCCGTCAAGACCGCGCGTGACTTCAATCGCGCCAGGCGCCCGCACATCGGTGTGCCCGAGATGGTGCTGCCGATCACGGCGCACGCCTCCTTCCAGAAGGCCGGGCATTACCTCGACGTCAAACCGGTCATGGTTCCCGTCGATCCCCAGACCTTCCGCGCCGACCCCGCGGCGATCCGGCGCGCTATCACGCCCAACACCATCCTGCTGGTCGGCTCGGCGATCTCCTACGCGCACGGCGTCGTGGACCCGATCCGCGAGATCGGGCAGATCGCCCTCGATCACGACCTGTTGCTGCACGTCGACGGCTGTATGGGCGGGTTCCTGCTGCCTTACTTCAGGCGGCTCGGGGCACCGGTGCCGGACTTCGAGTTCAACGTACCCGGGGTGACGTCGATCTCGATGGACTTCCACAAGTACGCGTTTGCGGCAAAGGGAGCCTCGGTAATCCTGTACCGCAACAAGGAGCTGCGAAGACACCAGATCTACGCCTGTTCGAACTGGACGGGTTACACGGTCATCAATCCGACGGTGCAGAGCACGAAGTCGGGCGGTCCGCTGGCGGCGGCGTGGGCGGTTCTGAACTTCTTCGGCGATGCCGGTTACATGGAGATCGCCCGTCAGGTGCTTGAGGCCACCCGGCGCATTGCCGACGGGGTCGAGAAGATCGAGGAACTGCGTCTGCTCGGACGGCCGGACATGAACCTGGTTGCGTTCACGTCCGACTCGGTCAGCGTATTCCACATCGTCGACGAGATGAGGCAGCGGGGATGGTTCGTGCAGCCGCAACTCGGGTTCGACTCTTCTAAGGAGAACATCCACCTCTCGGTCAATCCGGCGAGCGTGCGCTGGGTCGAGCCGTTGCTCGCCGATCTGCGGACCTGCGTCGAGGAGGCGCGGGCGTTGCCCTCGGGGGAGACGGCAGCGCAAGTGCGCGAGCTGTTCGGGAGCGTCGACCCGGAGACGCTGACGGACGAGACCTTCGCGCAGATGCTGGGTATGGCAGGTGTGCAGGGAACGGCGCTGCCGGCCCGGATGGCCGGGATCAACGAGATGCTGAATGCGCTGCCGGCGAAGCTGCGCGAGCGCTTGCTGATCGAGTACCTGAACGACCTCATGCGCTATAGGGCGGAAGGGGAGTAGGCGAGGGCTTTGAGGCGAGCGATCAGGCTCGAGGTGTCCCAACGGCGGCCGCCGAGGGCCTGCACTTCGGCGTAGAACTGATCGACCAGCCCCGTCACCGGCAGGCTCGCTCCGTTGCGCCGCGCCTCGGCGAGCGCGAATCCGAGGTCCTTGCGCATCCAGTCGACCGCGAAGCCGAAGTCGAACCGGCCGTCGATCATCGTCTGCCAGCGGTTCTCCATCTGCCACGATTGGGCGGCGCCGCGCGAAATGACCTCGATCACCGTGGCGACGTCGAGGCCGGCGGCCTGCGCGAAGTGCAGGCCCTCGGCGAGCCCCTGCAGGAGGCCGGCAATACAGATCTGATTTACCATCTTGGCGAGTTGCCCGCTCCCGCTGGGACCGATGCGCTTGACGGTGCGGGCGTACGCGGCGATCGCCGGTGCGGCGCGTTCGAACGCCGTCGCCTCCCCTCCGATCATGACACTGAGGGCTCCGTTTTCCGCGCCGGACTGGCCCCCGGAAACGGGCGCATCGAGGAAGGCGATGCCCTTGCCGTCTGCCAGCGCGGCCAGGTCACGCGCGAGCGCGGCCGACGTGGTGGTGTGATCGACGAATACGGTGCCGGGGCGCATCGCGGCAAAGGCGCCCGTCGGTGCACAGGTCACGGCCCGCACGTCGTCGTCGTTGCCGACACAGGCGAAGACCAGATCGGCATCGCGCGCGGCAGCCGCGGGGGTGTCGGCCACGGCGCCGGCGTAGGCGGTCGCCCAGCGCTCGGCGCGGGCCCGGGTCCGGTTGAAAACGGTGACGCGATGGCCAGCGCGAGCCAGGTGCCCTGCCATCGGGTAACCCATGACTCCGAGACCGATGAACCCGACCGATTCTGCCATGTGCGCCTCCCTGGCGTGCCGGCGATGCGTGCGACGCGCGTGTGCAAAGTCGTAGCACCGCGGCCGCGGTCGACGGAAGCGGGCGCATCGATTGAAGCCCGGGGCAGGGCCCGACTTGACGCGAGCATCGCCAGTGTTCGATACAAGACTGCGGCCCGGGTCGAGCCCGGGCAAGACCCGACATTGGGATGGAGGATCGAATGCCGGAAACGACGGGCGGTGGGCCCGGCAGACACCTGCGCACGGAGCCGCCTGGCGGCTGGTGAGTGGGGCGGCGGGCGCTGCACGTGGGAACACACCGCGATTTCGCCGGCAAGGTGGTGGTGGTCACCGGCGCCGGCGGTGGACTGGGTAGTGCTTTCGCGCGGCGTTTTGCCCGGGCCGGCGCGCACCTCGGGCTACTCGACGTCGACGGCACCAAGCTCGGCGCCATTGCGGCCGAACTCGGCGAGCAGGGTGTGTCGCACATGGCGGTGCCGGGTGACGTCACCGACGAGACCGGGTGCCGCGCGGCCATCGGCGCGGTGCGCCGTGAGCTCGGGGGCATCGACGTGCTCGTCAACAATGCCGGGATCACGCATCGCAGCGCCTTCGCCGACACCGACGCGATCGTGTATCGGAAGGTCATGGGCGTGAATTTCTTCGGCCCGTTGTACTGCACGCAGGCGGCCCTCCCCAGTCTGCTCGAGCGGCGCGGCCTGATTATCACTATCACCTCGATCGCAGGCCTCGCCCCGCTGCTCGGGCGGACCGGCTACGCCGCCAGTAAGCACGCCTGCCACGGGCTCTTCGGTAGCCTGCGCGCCGAACTGCAGGGCACCGGGGTGGACGTCATGCTGGTCTGTCCGGGGTTTACGGCGACCGGTATTGCCAGGGCGGCGCTCGACGGCGACGGCAGTGTCACGCGGCATCCGCAGTCGACCGTCGGCCGCGTCGCCACGCCAGAGAGCGTGGCGGAAGCCGTCTTTCGCGGCGCCACCAGAAGCAAGCGTCTCCTCGTGCTCACGGGCGTGGGCAAGGCGACATATCTCATCAACCGGCTGGCCCCTGCTCTTTACGAGCGGTTGATGGCGCGTTCGCTGCGCCACGAGTTCGACCGCACGCCCGCCGCAGCCCCCGGCGCGCAGTCGAACGCCTCGCCGGCCACAAGGAAGTGATCATGCCGAGAATGACGACATCGGAAGCGTTGGTCGAAACGCTGGTGGCCGAAGGCGTACGGACGGTCTTCGGCATCGTCGGCAGCGCGTATATGGATGCACTCGACCTGTTCCCGGCCGCCGGTATCCGGTTCGTCTCGGTGGCGCACGAGCAGGCCGCCGCGCACGCCGCTGACGGTCTCGCGCGTGTAACCGGGCGCCCTCAGGCATGCATCGCGCAGAATGGGCCGGGGGTAGCCAACTTCGTGTCGGCAACCGCGGCGGCGTTCTGGGCGCACAGCCCGCTGGTCGTGCTCAGTCCGGAGACCGGCACCCTGGGCATCGGCACCGGCGGCTTCCAGGAACTCGACCAGATGCCGTGGTTTCAGGCCTGCACGAAGTACCAGGTGCGGGTGAACCGTCCGGAGCGTATGGCGGAGCTGGCGCGGCGCTGTTTCCAGATCGCCAAGGCCGAGATGGGGCCGACGCAACTGAACATTCCGCGGGATTACTTCTACGGGGAGTTCGACGCGGAGATCTTTCGCAGTCCCGAGGTCGAACGCGGTGCGGGGTCGGAGAGCGACCTTGCCGAAGCGGTGCGGTTGCTGGCGGCGGCGAGGTTCCCGGTGATCCTGTCCGGCGGCGGCGTGGTCATGGCCGACGGCGTCGAAGAGACGAAGGCGCTCGCCGAGTACCTGACCGCGCCGGTGGTCAGCACGTACCTTCACAACGACTCGTTTCCCTGGACGCACGCACTCGGCGTTGGGCCGATCGGCTACTGCGGCTCGCAAGCGGCGATGCGGATTCTGGCGCAGGCCGACGTTGTACTTGCGCTCGGCACGCGCCTCGGACCGTTCGGAACCCTGCCGCAGTACGGCATCGAGTACTGGCCAAAGCAGGCGAAGGTCGTCCAGGTCGATGCCGACCCGCGACAGCTCGGGCGCAGCCGGCGGGTCGATCTGGCGATTGCCGCCGATGCGCGGGCGTTTGCGGGAGCGCTCCTGGCGCGGTTGCGGGGTGCGCATGGGGCACGCGAGAAAGACGCCGCGCGCCTGGCCGTGGTCGAGCGCGAAAAAGGGGCGTGGCAGGCGGAGCTCGATCGCTGGGCGGCGGCGCCGTCGCGTCTCATGCACCCGCGCGCTTTCCTGACCGAACTGGCCGCCGCGCTCCCGGCGAACGCGGTCGTTACCACGGACGTCGGCAACACCTGCTCGATGGCGAACAGCTACGTGCGGCCCGCTAACCCGCGCCAGTTTCTAGCGGCGCTGAGCTGGGGCAACTGCGGAATTGCCTACGGGCTCGCACTCGGCGCCAGGGTGGGCCGTCCGGACCAGCCCGTCTTCGCGCTTCAAGGTGACGGCGCGTACGGGATCAGCGGCCTGGCCGAGGTGATGACGGCGGTGCGCGAAGCGATTCCGGTGATTGCAGTTGTCGCCAACAACAACCAGTGGGGAGCGGAGAAGAAGAACCAGATCGACTACTACGACAACCGCTTCGTCGGCACGAACCTGCAGAACCCGGACTTCGCACAGATCGGCCGCGATATGGGCGCCGAGGGGTACCGGGTCGAGCGTGCCGGCGACGTGCGCGAGGCGGTCGACGCCGCGGTGCGCAGCGGCCGGCCGGCAGTGATCGACGCCATCATTGACGGTGCCGCCGAGGTTCTGGCGGAGCCCTTCCGGCGCGATGCGCTAAAGCCGCCGGTGCGGCTGCTGGAGAAGTACAAACACCTGGCGGCGAGGGCCTGAGGGCCCTCAGGCCCCCATGACTGCCACGCAGAATGCCGAGCCAGGAAATCACCCGAGCTTGAAGCCGATGGCGAAGCCGGCGGCGAAGCCGCCGCCGAAGGGGAGATTCGCCGCCAGCATGTCCCACACACGCTGGGCCAGCGTCACGCCGCCTTCGTCGCTCCATGCCGCTTCGGCGGTGTGCTGCACATGTTCCCAGCGGACCTCGACGAAGCCGTAGTAGACCAGGACCTGGATCGCGATGAACAGCAGGCCGAGACCGAACGCTACCAGCTTGGTGAGCTTCTTGGCGGCGTAGCCGACAACGGCTCCCGCGACGCTACCGAACCCGAGGGGCGCGAGCGCGGGTCCGAAGAGTTGGTTTACGTCGAGGCCACCCATCCCGCTTTCCCAGCATGGCTCAGGCGTAGAGGTCAAGCCCTTCCGGGACCTGACGGGAGCGTGGTCGCGCCCGGGCACCGCCGCATCCCCGGGCGCGCGCCCAGCCGCGCTCCGCTCACAGGTTCCCCGGGGCCGCGATTTCGTAGGCCATCAGCAACCCGACCACAATGCTGAACAGGCCGGCGGCAGCCCGGACACCGTTATGCACGGCCGCGAAGCGCATCGCGCACATGCGGGCCGGTAAGCCGACGAGCAGACTCATTGCGAGCATCCCCCCCACCGAACCCATCCCGAAGACCGCAACGTACGCCATGCCGAGCCACGGCGACGGAATCGTCGACAGCACGAGTAACATCAAGGCCGCGCTCCCGGCGCCGCCGTGGAGCAGGCCAACCAACAACGGACGCGTTGCGAGGGACGGCGTGTGGTGCATACCGGAGGCCGGGTCGTTGGCGTCATCGTGCACGTGCGGGTGGAAGTGAATCTTCTTGCCATGGCGATGCGGGTGGGCGTGGACACGTCCGCCACGGAGCAATCGACGCAAGACGTTGGCGCCAAGGACAATGAGTACGGCCGCGACGCCGAGATCGAGCATGCGTGCGACCCGCGGGCCGATATCCAGGCCGACACCGATGACCAGCAAACCGGCAAGCAGCAGCGCCAGGGTATGGCCGATGCCCCACATCAGGCCCACCCGCGTGGAGCTTCCAAGGCTGCGATGTTCACTGACGATTGCCCACACCGCCGCGATGTGGTCGACATCCAGGGCGTGCCGTAGCCCGAAGAACAGACCGAGTCCGAGAACGGAAGGGGCCGAGAGTCCCTCCGCAAGCGGCGCCAGGAGTACACCCAGCATCGTCGTAACCAGCATTGCCGTCCGCCTCCCGCAGCCGTACCTTCCCGGACGCCGAACTGGCCACACCCTCGCAGAGGAGGGGCGTGGAGTACAACTCCGGGCTGTCGTCCACGCGTTGCCGTCGCGCGCCCGGGAGCAGCGGTAACCTCCGGCCACCGGCGCCGTTGCGCCGATCGGCGCCAGCACATGTTCCCGCCTTCGCGGTTTCGAAGGGCGCCGAAACGTGAGAAAAAGGCGGCAGGAGGATTTTCGCTACTCCCTCCCGGAGGTGGCCTGTGATGCGCGCGCTGGTTCGTATGCTGGTCGTTCTCGCCGGCCTGGTCGGTCCCGCCGTCGCTTACGGGCAGGTGGGGCTGAAGCCGGGTGTTCCCATCGGTGTGCTGCTCGAAGGTTACCTCGGGCAGGGACCCGCCGGGGTAGTGCCGGTGGTTCGCTGGACAATCGAAGCGCAGAGGAAGACGTACACGTTCACGGCCACGAAGCTCGAGGTGCGCACCGGAAACACTTCGTATATGGACATCATTAACGCGCTCGACGGCTACCCCGTAAACCTGACCTTCTTCGGCGAGCAGCTCGGTCGGGTAATCGCCGCGGGGCCGGACACCAGGCTGAGTATTATCGGCAATATTCAGACCGGAGGCGGCGCTCGCTACCTGATCATCAGTTCTGTCACGGCCGAATCGGCGTCGACGCCCGCAGCGGGAAAGGGGTCGTGAGGCGGGCCGACTTCCCGGGGCCGACGGTCGAGTGCCCCGGGGTGGGAAGGGAAGGGCAGGCAAGTGCGCGTACCCACTGTCGCGACGCACCGGCGGCGGCCGTGGGTCGGCGCTTGCCCATGAAACCGTTTGCGCCGCGATGAGTTCCGTCGGCGATTCGGTCTCATTCCAGCATTACCTGCTGGGGTTGTTCGCGGTCGCGAACAACCTCTCCGCCCTCGGCCTTTTCCTCGGCATTTGTCAGGGCCGGCCCCGCGCCGAGCAACTCAAGCTCTGCAACATCGCCACGTTGACGGCATTCCTCACGATGACGGTCACGCTGGTCACCGGACAACTCATCCTCGAGTTCTTCGAGATCAGTCTGACCGCGTTCCGGATTGCCGGCGGGATCCTCCTGTGTACCTCGGGTATGGCCATGCTCAATGCCAAGCCGCAGCGCGTCGAAGATCAGGGAACGAACGACCTGTCGCGGGTGATCTCGGTGGCCATTATCCCCATCGGCATTCCCCTGACCACGGGGGGCGGGACGATTTCGACGATCATCCTGTTCTCGAGCCGGCTGACCGATTGGCCGGTGACGCTGCGTCTGTTCGCGGCGATCGTCGTCATGACCGGAATTATCTACCTGATCTTCCGGTACTCGACTGAGTTGTTGCACCTGCTCGGCCATCTTGGCATGAGCGCACTCGTCCGCATCATGGGATTGATCACCCTCGCGCTGGGCGTACAGTTCATTCTCAGCGGACTGGCGAAGTTCTTCCCCGGCCTTACCTCCTGACCCGCCGCGATCGAGACGCCTGGTTTCCTATGAAGCGCCGTCGGCGCGAAGCTTCCGGGCGCGTGCGGATTCCACCTCGCTTCGGCCGCTGCTATCAAGCGTAGTGTACCTTGAAGGCTGGGGAGGACTGCATGCCTATTTACGAGTATCGGTGTCATGGTTGCGGCAGGGTTTTCGAGGAGTTGACCCTGTCGGCGGGGACGGCGATCGAGGTGCGTTGCCGGCACTGCGACGGCACGGACGTCGCGCGCCTGTTGTCGCCTTTCGCGGTTGGCGCCAACGATCCCGCGGCGGCGGCGATCGAGGCCGGTCCGTGTGGCGGCTGCGGAGCCGCGCAGCGGGGCGCGTGCGGTATTGAGTAACCACCCGGGTTGCGCGACCCTCGATATGGGAGCATACGGTGCGCCGCCTAACTGCCGATCCCCCGGAATGGTTGGTCCACGACGGCCTGTCGGCGTGTGTGTATCTCCCGGGCGAGACCGCACGGCTGCCGCTGCGTATGCCGGCCCGGATGCTGAACGCGCGGGATCTCGCAGCGCGCCTGGCCGCGGGTGACCGGCGTCAGGGAGTGCTGCTTTATCGACCCAGTTGCCCGACCTGCCGAGCTTGCGAGCCGATCCGGATCGACGTCGACCGTTTCGTTCCCGACCGGACGCAAAGGCGCGTGTGGCGGCGCGGCGAGGCTCTGATCGAAACCCGCGTGCAGCGGCCCGAGGTGACCGCCGAGAAGGTCCGCCTCTATAATCGACACAAGGCCGAACGGGGTCTGCTGGTGGGAACCGACCTGCTCGATGCCCCGGAATACGAGCAGTTCCTGGTCGAGACTTGTGCGAACACGCTGGAACTCGTTTACCGCGTGAATGGCGCCTTAGTCGGGGTCGCAGTGGCGGACCGTGCCGCAGACGCGCTTTCCGCGGTTTATTGCTTCTTCGATCCGGATCGGTCGGGTCTGAGTCCGGGGACCTATTCGATCCTCAAACAGATAGAACTCTGCCGGGCCTGGGGCCTGCGCTACCTCTATCTCGGCCTGTATGTGGGTGCCTGCCGCGCGCTCGCTTACAAGGCTCGCTACGTTCCGCACGAGCGCCTGGTGGCCGGCGAGTGGTGCCGCTTCGAGGGTCATCCGCCGTTGCCTTCGCACACGTAGCTCGCCAGCAGGCGCGCCGCGTGCTCGGCGCCGGATACGTCGGCGCCCGGTGCCGGCGGTGACGAGTTCCATGCCCTGTCTAACGCGGCTTCCCAGCGGCCGGCGCGCAGGTCGGCATTGCTGACGAAAGCGTGCTGCAGGTGACGTCGAATGGCGTCCACCAGCACGGGGTATTCGGCGAAGCGGCCGCGGTCGGTGTAGACCATCGGTGTCCCGCTGGCGATGCAGTCGGCGACGATGCCGTAGCCGGGCTTGGTGATTACCGCGTCGACGGCGGCGACGAGGTCTTCGTAACGAAGGCCCGCTGCCGCCATCTGCGCGTTGGACACGTAAGGGCAGGGCGGTGCGCTCCCGGCGGCGGACTGGGTGGTGAGGTAGGTTACGCCGCGCCGTTCGACGACACGCGCGAGATCGAGTCCAATGCCACCGAAGGAGAGCAGCACGATGCGGTCATGGTGCGGCAGTCCGAGGCGGCGGCGGACCTCGGCGCGGGGGACCGTGGCATGTCGGGCTACGGCGGGAAGGTCGCGAATGCGGGGGAAGGCGGCCAGATCGCCGTGCCATGGCAGGCGGAGCAGGAGCGTGGCACGCGCGTACGATGCGCGCAGCGCACCGATCGCGTCGCGAAAGCCGGGCAAATTGCGAGCGTAGTCGGCGTATATCCAGTCCCACGAGAAGTTGGCCATGCCGATGCCCGGAACGTCGAGTTCGGCGGCCACGTCGAAGGCCAGTGCGGGAATGTCGGCCAGAACGGCGGCAGGGCGAAGGTGCGCTACCGCGGCGACCTCGGCGGCCACGACCTCGGGTGCGCGAGCGAGGAATGCCGTCGCCGCAACCAGCGTCGCCTCCGGGTCGAGGGAGAGGCTGTCGTGCTGGACAACGCACACATCGAGAGCCACGGCGGCGGACGCGAATGGTTCGCCGAGTTCGGCGCGCAAGAACCACAGCGGCACGGGAGTGCGCAATACGAGCGGCACGTCGGGGCGCAGGCGGCGGAATGCGCGCAGGACCGTACACACCCGCACGGCATGACCGAAGCCGTGCCCGGAGACGTAGACGAGCAGCGAACGCACGCGCCAACCCTAGCGGCAAAGTCAATCTAATGGCCATGGGCCGCCGTGGTGAACCCCGATTGTCCGCGGTTGCTACCGTCGGCCCGCGGCCGGTCGCGTCGCGCGGCTGTGGGGTTGAGGTCAGTGCGCCGTGACGTTGGCCCCGACGGTTTCCAGGGAGATAAGCGGTCGCGAGGTACCGAAGCGGTCGCGCAGATCCTCGAACCGATGTTCCTGCTCGATCGCGTCGACGCCCTGCGTCTGGTCGAGGATGACCATCAGGTGGGGGCGGCCACGGGAGTCGTCGAAGCACACGGTCGAGTGGGTTTGATGGGTGCAGGTCGTTCCCGGGTCCAGGAAGCGGACACCGGCGATGGCGTGGCAGCAAACGTGGGCGTGGATGCTGGACTGGCACCAGTGAGCCCACCCGTCGACGACTTCGAGGTTTTCGATGTTACCGAGTATCTCGGCGAAGCCCACGGCGTTGCGGAGCACGAAGCGGACGTGCCCAAGGCGGCGGCAGGCTCTCAGGACGTCCTCGGTGAATTCGACACGCGTATCGGACATACGATCCTCCTTCCGCAGATGATATTGATAATCATTTTCATTTGTCAAGCGGCCACCGTTTTCTTTGTGCCGTCGCTCTCGGGGGCCGCCGCAACGACAACAATGGGTGTTGCCGTCAGCTCGGGTCTCGCTCGTCCCGCTCGATGAACGCGCAGGCGAGAACGGCGTCCACATCCCTCGCGTCGAGTGCGCCGTCGGCGATCGGGTCGACCCCACACGCCGTGGAAGGCCTGCCCAGAGACGCCACCGCGGCGACGAAATCCGCGCCGCTCACGGCGCCGTCGCAGTTGGCATCGCAGCCGGCAAGTCCCACCACGGTCGGGGTGGCCGATGGGATTGGCAGCGGCGTTATGGTGGGCGACGGGGTCGTGGAGGGCGAGGCGGTGGCGCCGTTCGTCGGCGTCGGGGCCATGCTGGCCGACGGCGACGGCGAAGGACTCGCCGAAGGAGAGGGGGCCTGGGTCTCCGTTGGCGTGGGCTCGCGACTGCCATTGCTCAGCGAAAGCACGAAGACCTCGGATGGCTCGTAGAAACGCGAGGTCGTCGTCAGGCGAAAGCGGACCTTGAAGGTGCCCCGTTGGCCCCGCTGTACCGCAACCTGCCAGGACGGATGGAGGTGAATGCCTGGCGCGGTGCCGATAGTCGCCCGTGCTCCCGCGGAGTTGAGAACGCTACTGCCCACCTTGACCGAGACGCCCGGATCCAGCGCGACGATTTCCATCGTCACCTGAGTGCGATCGCGAAGCAGGAAGAAACCCTGTGCGGGACGATCGCTCGCAGCAACATTGAAACCCGGATTGGTGTTCCCGTACAGGCAGCGGTCGGCGACACAGATACTCTCGAAGACCTCAGTCGGGGTCGAGAAATCGTAGTCCACGGTCAGCGTCCCACCGCGCGCCATGGTGGAAAAGAGCAACATGTCGGCATGCGTGGCCTGGCCGCACGCACGGTCCGGCGCGAGAGTCAGCCCCGCCAATAGAATAGCGACAAGTGGCAGTCGGCGATTCATCGATTTCATCCTCGCACTCTGAGACCGGCGAACCGCCCGGGAGGGCACAGTGCCCGCCCGGGCGGCTGTCAGCCGGCCTCGGTCAGTCGGTGGCTTGCGCCATCTTGAGGCAGCCAAAGGCGGCAATGACGTCGTCTTCGGCTGAGCAGTCGTGTTCGTCCGCGCAGGCAGCGCCGTCGCTCGGGCCGCCGACGCAAGTCCCCGCCGGACATTCGCCACCGAGAATCTCCCCGAGGCGTTCGACGGAGTTGCTGTAAGTGGAACCGATCAACTCATCGACCCGGCAGCTTGCCATCCCGACATGCGTTTGGACGGCGCTATCGGTGAATGGGGTGGAAGAGCTGCTCAGGGGGCCGCACTTCTTGGCGATGCTGGCGAGGGTCTTCGCCTGCACCGCGGCGATCTTGCCGATGAGCGACTTCGGATCGCCGGGATTCAAATCGCAGACCGCAGCCGCCGACTCGGCGGACTTGCCGAGGCCCTCGACGGCAAGGACCGCGTCGAAGCACTTGCTCATAAGCCCGTGCTTCTTCGCCCAGAACTTGCGGATTTCCTTGGTGACCGTCTTCTGGCAGTTGACGGCCTGCTTCT
Source organism: Candidatus Binatia bacterium (assembly GCA_023150935.1). Taxonomy (NCBI): domain Bacteria; phylum Candidatus Binatota; class Binatia (SeqCode); species Binatia bacterium. The sequence goes on from JAKLJW010000001.1 coordinate 386,888, forward strand.
TCGCGTCGTCGGTCGCCAGTGGATCCGCCAGTGCGGAAAGGGGGGGCAGGTAGCCGTTCGACACCCGCAGCGTGTAGACGGCGGAATTTCCGTACCCCGACCCCTTGAAACGGAACGAGAAGCGCCCCTCGCCGAAGGAGTTGGCATCGGCGAGGATGCCGAGCTGGAACGTTGGATGCAGGTGCAGGCTCGACAGCTCCGGATCGGGGTGGTCGTGCGTGGCGATCGCCGCAAGGTCGCCGACCGCGCTGAGCGTGGTCGCGTTAACCTTGAGGGAGATATTCGGATCGATGTCAGTCAACTCCAGAGTAACCGTCGTCCCCAGATTCAGGCTGAAGATGTCGGGTGGCTCGTCCGCCGCCGGCATGAAGCCCGGATCGGTGGTGTCGAAGAGGCCGGGAAACGCGCCGTTGTCGCTCACGGCGACGACGGGTCGTCTGTCCAGCGGGTACTCGAGCGTGAGGTTGCCCCCTCCACTTGCGGTCGACCCGATGGTCAGGTCTCCGTGCGCATGTTGTGCGACAGCCGGGCGCACGCCCAGCGTCAGGAGCGCGCACGCCCCCATGATGACTCCACGGTGGTTCATGGATCCTCCAGTTTACGGTAGTTCGGTTGTCGTCGTGCCGGGTCGGGCGTCGTGGCCGGCCCGGCGGGCTCAGATGACCCCGCAGACGGCCGGGCGGGGTGGGGCCCGAGATCGGGACGCCGGCCGCGCGGGGAAGACCGGAGGGGCCGTGGACCGCTCCTGGATATCGCCGTGTGCGCGCCCGAGACCCTCGACGTGAACGGGAGCGGCCCGGTCCGCTGGCACGTGACGGACGATGTGGCACAGCGCACAGTCGATGTCGCGCGCGGGATTCGCCCCGACGGAATGCGCGATGCCCACGCACACGGCACCGAGGTGCGCGAGCAGAACGAAAACCGCGACGAGCCCATGAAGGCGCGGCGCGCCGGTCGCGCACCACGTCGCCGGGAGGCGAGGTACTTCGCGTCTCCTCATCGAGCCCTATTCCCGTCCTTGCGGGCGGTCACTCTCCGGGTGGGCTGCCGGCGGTGGGTCTGAACAGGAGGGTGTACAACTCCGACTCTGCATATTCGGCCGCGGTCGTCGTTACCCGGAACGACATGGTGAACGTTCGCAACCGGTCGTCGGGGTCGTCAACGGCGACCTGCCAGGCTCCGTGCGCGTGGAGATTCGGTGTCGGAGGCAGGGCAACGGATTCGCCGGGCTCGTCGAGCAGCACGCCCTCGATGAAGAGGCTCGTGCCGGGGTCGACCGCAACCACCTCGAAGCGCAGCGTCACGCCGAGGTTCAGCGCGTAGAACCCTTCGTCCGGCTCGTCGTTCTCCAATGCCCCGAAGCCCGGAGACTCGCTGCTGTACACGGCCACGCCGCCTTCGCAGTTGCTGCCGCTGCCGCCGAAACACTCGCTGAAGTACACCGGCACGACCGCGGCGAAGTCGTAGTCCACCGCCAGAGCCCCGCCCCCGCGGGCGGTCGATGCCATCGAGAGATCGAGATGGGAGTCCTCGAAAAATGCGGCGGGGGGCGGACCCGGACCGCACGCCGCCGCGAGACCAAATAGGGCGAGAACGACGACCCCACGCCGACGGCGTCGTGGCGGCACGATCATGGGACGAACCTGTGAGCGCATCTGAAGTCTCCACTGAACATCGCTCGCGTCTGTTGGCATGCCAGGCATGCCTCGGCAACGCGCGGCTAGCTGTCTGAGTTGGGGCGGCAAGCGCCGCCAGCCCATTTTGTCCGGACCTGCTCCCGTCCGAGACTCGTATGCACTTCCGGTGCAGTCCCGAGTTGCAGCGCGGGAGCCGCTTCCGCGGCAATCAGCGAGAGCTATTCGGGGGGCCCCGGGGCGCGTGTTGCGCCGTGGGTGGCGCCGCGACCGGCGCGAGGTCTCGAAACGAGGCGTCCTCTATCCCGGGGACTGGAGCGACAACGGCAGTGGCCGGTGCGGCCACTGCCGGGGTAGCCTTCACCCATCGGCAAGCGGCACAACTGTGTTGGGCCGCAGGGTCCCCCGCGTGGGTGACCGCATGTGCGGCACTTACGCAGACCAGGCCAAGAAAGACCGTTGCGATGAAGGCGGCCACCGCCCGGTGCCGTGTCGGTCCGCAGCGCATAGACTTTGGCGCGGCTACATGGCCGGCCTGTCAAAGTCAAGGGGATCGCTGAACGAGACCCCGGAAAGAGAAGAGCCGGTTAATGCCTAAAGAAAGACCTTGACGCTGCGGTTGGCGCTCTGTTACACGGCGATGGACTTACGAATGAAGGTCTCCCCGCACTCGTATCCGGTCCGGCGACGCTGCCATGCGGCGGTCCTGGCCGTTGTGTTCGCGTTGTCCGGGGTTGTCGGTCACCGCGGTGCTTCCGGCTCCCACGGGTCATGTGCGGATGCCGTCGATTGCCCCGACGTTCATGCGGCGATGGCGCTGGTACAGCCCGTGGCCGTCCCCCCCGCTTCGAATCTGGTGGCCCACGCATCCGGCCATCCCCATCGTGGCGGGTCGCACGATGCCAGGCACTGCCCCGCATGCCGGAGCCTGCAGCACTCTACGGTTGCCCTCGCCGCGGCGGCCATCGGGCTTTCTGCGCTGCCGGAGCCGACGGCTGCCGACACCGGCGACCAAAGCGCGCGGTTCCGCGATCGCGCTCGCGGCGCCAGCGTTCCCCGCGCACCGCCGGTGACGGCGTAGTTCCTCCCCGAGTCCAGCAACATTCCGAGCCGATGGCGGGAATGGCGCGCACCCAGCGCGCGCTTTGTCCCTCCAACGACGGGTAACGCAGTGCGCACGCAAGGAGAGCCGGCGCATGGGAAATTGTAAACTCGCGGCGTACGCGGGGTTCGCGATCTTCGTTACGACCGTACTTGCAGCGGTGCCCGACCGCGGCATGGCACAACCGACGCAGCAGGAGGTGGACACGCTCAAAGAGGAGATCCGCCGCCTGCGTGAGCAGGACAGCGAAACCAGGCGGAAGCTTGAAGCGCTCGAGCGGCAGATCGAGAAACTTCAGGTCGCACCCGTAACGGCGCCCGCCGCCCCGGCGGCACCCGCCGTTACGGCGACGGACGACGCGGCGCGGCGCGCCCTCGACCTAGCGATCGGCGAACTGCCGGCGCCACAGGTGCCGACCGCCGACCTCTGGAGCCGGCAGATCGGGGCCGCGAACCTCCGACTCATGGAGATTGCGTTCGACGCTATCGTCGCCGGTGGCAGTTCGACGGCGACCGACGACGAGATTCGCGTGCTCGAAGGTGGCGCCCACGACCCGAAAAGACGCGGCTTCACCTTACAGCAGGCGGAACTGTCGCTTGCCGGCGCCGTGGATCCTTACTTCTCCACTTTCGCGTTCATCGTCTTCGGCACCGACTACGTCGAACTCGAAGAAGCCTATTTTCTATCCTCGTCGCTACCCTACGGGTTGCAGCTCAAAGGCGGCTATTACCTGACCGAATTCGGGCTGATTAACCCGACGCACTCGCACGCGTGGGCCTGGGTCGACCAGCCCGTCGTCAACACGCGCATGTTCGGGGGCGACGGCCTGCGCACACCAGGATTCCGGCTTGGGTGGCTGGCCCCCTTACCCTGGTACTCTGAAGTCGATCTCGGAGTTCAGGCTCCGAACGACGGACTCGTCGTGAGCTTCATTTCCGACCCGGCGGTCGGCGGCCGGCCGGCAGTGCCGCGCGAAGTATCGCACCTGTACGATCTGCTCTACTCCGCGCGCCTGTACAACGCCTTCGGCCTCGGCGACAACACGATGCTGCTACCGGGACTCAGTTTTGTCAGCGGTCCGAACAGTACGGGCGATGGCGGTCAGACGTTCATCTTTGGCGCCGACCTCAAGCTGCGGTGGCGTCCGGCGGAGAACTTCCGCGGCTGGCCTTTCTTTGTCTGGCAAACAGAGGCGATGTCGCGCGCCTACACTGCCGACTGGTATTTGGCCGGTACCGAGCTGGCCGACGGCGGGGGCGGCCACTCGCATGATGGACACAACCACGGCGGCGGTGAGGAGCCGACCGACGAGGACCCGTTCCCCAATAACCTGCCTGGCGGCATACTGCGCGACTGGGGGCTCTACACGCAGATTCTTTACGGCTTTCGCAACCCGTGGGCGGGCGGCCTCCGGTTCGAATACGCCGACGCCAGCGGGGACAGTGTGGCTGACGGAGATCTGGTGCCATCGCGCACAACGCCCTTGCGCGGTCTGCGGTATCGGGTCTCACCCTTGCTGATCTGGCAGCCGACCGAGTTCTCGCGCTTTCGGCTGCAGTACAACTGGGATTACACGCCCTGGCTGCCGGGAAGCGGTACGGCTAACTCGGTGTGGTTGTCGGCGGAAGTGCTGATTGGCGCGCACCCGGCGCACACCTACTGAGCACGAAGGCCGGGAGCTGAAGTGCGAGCTGCGGAATGTCGAGAGCATGGAGTTCCAACATGAATGACGCGACAGGGAGTTACGGCGGCGGGCGGAGACGGTGGAGTCGTGCAGTGTTGTGGGCCGGCGTTGTGGTGCTGGCGGCCAGTGTGTCCCCCGTCGCCGGGCGGGCGGAGTCCACGTTGCCGCCGCTCAAAGTGGTAGCGACCACGCCTGACCTGGGCAGTCTGGTGCAGGCCGTCGGAGGCGACGACGTCGGCGTTACCGTCCTCGCCAAGGGGCCCGAGGACCCGCACTTTGTCGAGGCCAGGCCGAGTTACATCAAGGCCCTGAGCGAGGCCGATCTGTACTTGCAGATCGGCATGGGACTGGAGGCCGGTTATGTGCCCTTGCTTCTCCAGAATGCGCGCAATGCCCGCGTCCTGCCCGGGGCCGGCGGTTACGTGGACGCCTCCGCCGCAATAACGCCAATGCAGGTCCCGACCGGCCTGGTCGATCCGTCGATGGGCGACGTACATCCGTTCGGGAATCCCCATTACCTGCTCGATCCGATAAACGGCTTGAACGTTGCCCGGTTGATCCGAGACAACCTCGCCCGCATTCGCCCCGAGCGGGCGGCGCATTATGCCGAGCGGTATGCGATGTTGGAGAAGGCCATCGGGGCATCGCTCGTCGGGGAAGAGTTGGCGGCCAGGTACGATCCCCAGAAACTGGCGCGGCTCTTCGAGTACGGCAAGCTCGATGCGTTTCTCGCCCAGCAGGGCGACGCCAACAAGCTCGGCGGCTGGCTCGGGCGGCTGGCACCGTACCCAGGTACCAGGGCGGTTGACGACCACAACATGTGGCCCTACTTCGGCAGGCGTTTCGGCATCGACATCGTTGGACATCTCGAACCGAAGCCCGGCATCCCGCCGACCACCAGTCATCTGAAAGATCTTGTCCAGCTCATGCGGGCGCAGAACGTGAAGTTGATCTTTGCCGCTCCATATTACGACCCGCGGCACGCGCGGTTCGTCGCCGAGGCGACCGGCGCCAGGACCGCGTACCTGGCGCACCAGGTCGGCGGCAGGCCGGGAACGGACGATTACCTCCAAATGATCGACTTCAACGTTCGCACCGTGGCGGATCTGCTGCACGGGGGAAGCTGAGGCTGGTGCGTTGCCTTTGTGGTGTACCGCGCTCTCGGCTACAGGACGACAGGTGGCGATAGTGCGACGAAGCCGTCGGGGCATGGACCCGTCATGAGCACGGAGCGGGAGGTACTCTTGCACGCGCGCGCGCTCGCCGTGGGGTACGGGCGAACGCCGGTGCTGCGTGACGTCGACATCGAGATCAGGCGGGGCGACTTCTGGTGCCTGCTCGGTCCGAATGGAACCGGCAAGACGACCTTGTTGCGAACGCTGCTCGGACTCCTCCCGCCGCAAAGCGGCGAGGTGTGGCGGGCTCCCAATGCCGGCGACAGCACCCACATCGGTTTCGTACCGCAGCGCTGCGAGCTCAACCCCCATGTGCCGACGACGGTGCGGGAGTTCGTCCAGCTCGGCACCGTGGGTCTCGGCCTGGGCCGGGCCGAAGCGCAGCGGCGCCTTGCCTGGGCACTAGAGCGGGTCGGTCTCGGGCAACTGGTCGCGGCGGGCTACTGGGCGCTGTCCGGTGGCCAGCGCCAGCGCGCTTTGCTGGCCCGGGCGCTGGTACGTGCCCCGAACGTTCTGTTGCTCGACGAACCGACCAACGGTCTCGATCCCGCCGTCGAAGCGGCGTTTCTCGGTTTGCTCTTCGAGCTCCAGCGCAGCGAGGCGCGCGCCATCGCCTTCGTTACGCACGACCTCGGCATTGCCGCGGCGCATGCGACGCACGTAGCGCTGTTCCACGACGGACGAGTGCTCGCCGGCGCTCGCGCCGAAGTGCTCACCGCCGACAACCTCGAGTGCATCTACGGGATCCACTTGCCGGACGAGGTGCTGTTGCCGGTCGCTTCATTGGGGGGGCACCATTGATCGCCGACTTCCTCGCTTCCTGGCCGCTGTTTCAGCACACGTATCTGGCCGGCTGGCTGATTGGCGTCGTCCTGGCTCTGATTGGGGTGGTGGTGGTGGCGCGGGACCAGATCTTCCTCGGGGCCGCGGTCTCGCAGGCATCGATGCTCGGTATCGCCGTGGGGATGCTATTCGGCAGCGCTTCCGGGGCAAGCGATTGCTCCTGGTGCCGTTCGGACTGGGCGCTGTCGGTGTGGGGCGGGTGCTTTGCGGTGGTCGGGGCTCTGGCCCCAAGTGTCATTCGTGGCGAGAGCACCGAGGCGGTGACGGGATGGGTGTTCATCACCGGCGCGAGCCTGGCGATTGTCCTGATGGCCCACAGCCCGCACGGCCTCGAGGATATCCACCGTCTGATGTCGAGCACTATCATCGGCGCGACGGCTGAGGACGTCGCGGCGTTTGCGCTCCTGACTCTGGCGGCGGTGGGGGTTCTCGTGGCGACCTTGCCGCGGGTGCTGTTGCTGGTGCTCGACCCGGAGATGGCGGCGGCCGTAGGCATGCGGGTGGAGGTATGGGAGCGGGTTCTCTCCGTGGTGTTCGGCGTCGCCGTTGGCGTTTCGATCCGGGTGGCCGGGATGGTCTACGCGTTCGCCTGTCTGGTTCTGCCGGCGCTGGTTGCGCGCAACGTCTGCCGTGAGGTGCGGAGCATGTTCCTGGTGGCGCCGCTGGTCGCCCTCGTCTCGGGGATGGTTGCTTTCGTGCTGGCCAACCACCACGACCTCCCTCCGGGACAGGTTGGAGCGGCGTTACTTGCCGGCGGGGTGGCGCTGTCGTGGGTCGTGCGGGCGGTGCGGCCCGTCTGAGCGCGCAAGCGCTTGCCGGCAGACGGCCGCTTGCCTAGAAGGCGCGGGTGGCAATGGACTGGGGGGATCGGTTTGCTCGTTACGGATGGCTGGTCGGCCTGGCGGCGATCGCCGCGGCGCAGACTGCTATCCGCGTTTGGCCGGCGAGCAGCCTGGCGACCGCGGTGTTTCTCGGGGCCGCGATCGCATTGGCCTTCATGCTGCCGCGCCCTCAGGTGGCCGCTGTCGGTGCGGACCCGGACTGTGGCAGCGCGCGACGGCCCGGTGGCTGGACGCTTCTGGCGCTGGTATTCGGCGCCACCTCCGTTTGCGGTGCTTCGGTCCTGCTGACCTTCGACTGGCGAAGCTACGTCGGTCCGGGCTGGCTGGGCATGCTGGTCGGCGTGAGCGCCCTCAGCCTCGGTTTGCGTCACTGGGATGTGGCGTGCCGGCGGCGTTTGCCTCTGTCTCGATGGGAGTGGGGATGCCTCGCGCTCCTGCTCGGTATAGGGACCTGGCTGCGGTTTCACGATTACGCCTCCTTCCCAACGCCGTTCTCGACCCATGCCATCGAGGAGCAGCAGACCGGCTTGACTGGCGCCGAGATTCTCAAGGGTTTGCGGCCCTGGGAGTACCCGCTCGATACGTATCTGGTCGCGCTTGCCCAGGCACTGAGCGCGGCGCCGACATTCCTGACCATCCGCGTCCCGACGACCATTGCCAGTGCGCTGACCATCGTCCCGGCTTACCTGCTGCTGCGCCAGCTCGTGCGGCCACCGGCGGCCGCGGCGGCGACGTTCCTGTTCGCCGTGTCGAGCTGGAACCTGATCTACAGCCGAATCGCCCACAACATCTTCATGCCCAACCTGTTCGTCGTCGCCGCCTTCGCGCTGGCGACCGACTTTGCTCGTACCCGGCGAATCGCTCCCGTGCCGTGGCTCGGCTTGCTGTGCGGATACACGCTCTACGTGTACGCCGGCTATCGCGGTACGACGCTGCTCGTCGCGATTGCCCTGCTTGGCTGTTTCGGGTCCGACCTTTGGAAGAGATGGCGCCCGGCGGCCGCTTCGCAACCCGCGCGTCCGACACGGGATGCCGCGGCCGTAGCGCTGTTCCTCGCCGTGGTCGCCGCGGTTGCCGTGCCGCTGGTCGCGCACCTGGCGCAGGACAGCGCTCGCCCGCTCTACTACTTCGAGGCGGGCGGCCGTTCGCTCGCCAACAAGCAGTATTACACCGCGGATGTCGGCGCTTTTCTGACCCAGCGACTGACCCGGGTTCGAGAGACGGCGGCGATCTTCATGCACCGGGGCGACGGCTCGCTGACCTTCAACGATCCGGGGCGACCGATGCTCGATCCCATCACGGCGATTTGTTTCGTTGCCGGGTTGGCGATCGCTCTGAGATACCCGCGGGACGGCTTGAACGCGTTCTGGTTGCTCGTGTTCGTGGCCCTGTTGCTGGTCCTGACGGTGCTCGTCCAGAACCTCGACGTGCGGCGGCTGCAGGGCATCACGATTCTGGTGGCGATCTTTGCCGCGTTGTTTCTCGACGCGCTGTACGGCGAAGTGCTGCGGCTCGGGACGTTCGGAAGACGCTGCGCGGTGGCGCTGGCCACGGTGGCGGCGGTCGGTGTGTTGGGCTGGACGTACGATCTCTATTTCCATCGCATGGCCCGCGACCCACGGGTGCGTCAGGCCATGAAGAATCATTACACGACGCTGATCGAGTACGGCCGTGGGCGCTATGAGCGCGACGGCGGCATCGCACGACATCTGTTGTTGCTGTCGTTGCCCCGGTGGTTCTTCAAGCCGGGCTACTACTATGGCTCGCACTACCACTGGCTGCACCGGCCGTACATGGCAGGCAGCGACCTCGGCGATCTGAGCGAGGTGTTACCGCCGCGAGTCCTGCCGGAGGCCGATCGGCCTGTGAGTGTCGTCGTGCAGGCGCCGTTCGAACGCGTGGCGGCGGCAACGCTCCTGGAGGAGGTGTACCCCGGGACGAAGTGCACGCAGGTGGTCGACCCCGATATTCCGGCCGCCGCTTTCGCGGTCTGCGATCTTCCCGCCGTTTCGCAGGGGCGCCCGGTGCTCTCGACGTTGCGTGGACGGTACTGGCGGAGTGTCGATGACAGGGGCGCCCCGATCGTCGAACGCGACGAACCGTTTCTCGGCTATGCGTTCGTGCCGCCGGTGTGTCACGAGGGTAGCGGTGGCGAGCAGTGCCGGGCAGAGTGGCAGGGGACGTTCGAGGTGGGCACACCCGGGGATTACGAATTCCTGATCGAAACCCGCGGGCGCTCACGGGGCGAAGTGACCATCGACGGCGCTCCGGTCGCCGGACGCATGCACCTGAGTGCCGGTACGCACCGCGTCGAGGCGCGCGCGACGTTGCCGCGCGAGCTCGAATCGGGCCTGCGTCTGCTCTGGCGGCAGGACGGCGAGCCCGGCGTCGTCCCCTTCTACACCGTGGCGCCGCCACCTTGATCGGGCAACAGGTTCGATCGCGGCGGCGAGCGGGCCGCCGTGCCGTCCGTACGCGGGGGGGGCGGGCTCAGAGTTCTATCTGCGCGCCGAGCTCGACGACGCGGTTGGGCGGGATCTGATAGAAATCGGTCGGCCGCTGCGCGTTGCGGGTCATCAGTGCAAAAAGGCGTTCCTGCCACTTCGGCATCTCGGGTTTGCGGGACGTGCTCTTCGCGCGCACGAGGGTCTCGACGCCAAGGAAGAAACTGGTTTCCATCAGGTTCGACTCGAGCCCGTGGGCACGGGAACGGCTCAGGATCTCGCGCATGCTGGGGCTCTCCATGAAGCCGTAGTACGCGATGATGCGGTGGAATCCATGGCCGAGGTCGGTAACCGTCATGCGTTCCTGCCGCGGAACCCGCGGAATTTCACGTGTCCAGACGGTCAGCAATCGCACCCGCTGGTGCAGGACCTTGTTGTGCTTGAAGTTGTGCAGCAGCGCCGACGGAATGCCGTCGGGGTTGGCCGTCATGAACACGGCGGTGCCCGAAACGCGGTGCGGGTCGGAGCGGGCGATCTCCTTGAGAAAGACGTCGACATTGACCGTGCCCTGCTCGAGCTTGCGCAGGAGAATGCGGCGGCCGCGCCTCCAGGTAGTCATGAGAACGAACACGAACGCTGCCACTGCCAGGGCAAACCACCCGCCGTGGAGAATTTTGGCGATGTTTGCGCCGAAGAAGGCGAGATCGATGATTCCCAGACTGCCCGTCACCAATAGCGCTCCGGTGCGGCTCCAGCCCCAGAGATCCCGCGCCACCACGTAGAGCAGCACTGTGGTTACTACCATTGTGGTCGACACGGCGACGCCGTACGCGGCGGCAAGATTGCCGGAAGAACCGAAAAACACCACCAGTCCGACGCTGGCCAGCATCAGCGCCCAGTTCACCGGCCAGATGAATATCTGGCCGATCTCTTCCTCCGACGTGTGATCGATCTTAAGCCGCGGACTGTAACCGAGCTGGACCGCCTGGCGGGTCAGGGAAAAGCATCCGGAGATAACGGCCTGAGAGGCGATTACAGTAGCCATCGCAGCCAGCGCCACGAGCGGATAGAGCGCCCAGTCGGGAGCGAGTCGATAGAACGGGTTATGAGCGGCGTGCGGGTCGGCCAGCAACAGCGCCCCCTGACCGAAGTAATTGAGTGCGAGTCCGGGCAGAACCACCGCATACCACGTCAGGCGAATCGGCAACCTGCCGAAGTGACCCATGTCGGCGTAAAGCGCCTCCCCACCCGTGGTCACCAGAAAGACTGCGCCGAGGACGAGAAAGCTGCGCTGCGGATTGTGCATGAAGAACTCGACGGCGTGCAGCGGATTGACCGCGCCGAGCACTTTCGGCTCGGCCACGATGGCCGTGGCCCCGAGGACGCCAAGAACCGTGAACCACACGAGGGTCACCGGCCCGAACACCGCGCCGACCTTTGCGGTGCCCTTGCTCTGCACTGCAAACAATCCGAAGAGGATGAGGACCGTGATCGGCAGGACGTACGGATCGAACAAGGGCGTGGCGACGTGCAGGCCCTCGATTGCGCTCAACACCGAAATGGCCGGTGTGATCATCCCGTCGCCGTACAGGAGGGCCGCGCCGAACAGCGCGAGGAGAACCAGGGGTGAACGCGTCCCAAACAAAGGCGCGCTCGCGCCCGTCTCCCTGGCGGTTTCGTTCCGCGCCGTACTCCCTGCCCCCATGGCGGTTTCCTGAGGACGGATGAGTGCCATCAGCGCCAGGATGCCGCCCTCGCCGCGGTTGTCGGCGCGCAGAACGATCATCAGGTACTTGATCGAGATGACGACGATGAGGGTCCAGACGATCAGCGACAGCACGCCGAACACGTTTGCCGGCGTCGGGAGCACCGCGTAGGGCCCGTGAAAGCACTCGCGCAGGGCATAGAGCGGGCTGGTGCCGATGTCGCCGTAAACCACGCCGAGGGCCCCGAGGCACATCGTGGCGACATACCGCGGGGTTCTCGAGTGGCGCGGCGGCTGGGCTGCTGCCTGCGGAGCCTGCTCGGGCGCGACCGTCTGGGCTTCCATGAGTCAGCGGCACCGCAGGGCGTGCCGCCTGTCGTCGATTCGAACCGGCTTAACGGGGTTCGGCGGCGGGCGCCCCACCGGTGGGCTGCGTCTGAGCGCCTGTGTCGTTGACCGTAATTTCCACCCGGCGGTTCTGGGCGCGACCTTCGGGTGTGGAATTGTCGGCAAGCGGCTGAGAAGCCCCCACCCCATGCGTGGTTACCCGCGCGGCACTGACGCCGTCGGCGATCAGGGTGTCGGCAACGGCCTTCGCCCGCTGCTCGGACAACGTCTGATTGAGTTGAGCGGTCCCGCGGCTATCGGTGTGCCCGGTGACGACGATGGTCGTCTGTGGGTACTTGTTCAAAACGGTCGCAAACTGACGCAGCTTCTCACGCGCACCGGCGAAGATCTCAGCGCTGCCGGTGGCGAACAGAGTGTCGCTCGACATCGTGACATTGAGACGGTTTGCCTCCTGACGGATGCGATCCTGCTCCGCCAGGATGGCCTGCATTTCCTTCGCCTGACTGTCCATGTAACTACCGGCGAGGGTGCCCCCGAGGAGTCCGACGACGGCACCGATGGCCGCTCCCTGAGCGGCCCCTTTGCCGCCTCCAACCACGGCTCCGATGGCGGCGCCCGTGCCCGCCCCGGCGGCGGTTCCGATCGCGGCGCCTTTTGCAGCGCGTGGGTTCTCTTGAATGACCGAACAACCCGGCAGCCCCGCAATCGCCAGAGCCAGGAACGCCACGGTAACAGTGTGGTGAAGAGCGCGCTTAGTCATAGGATCGCTTGTCTAGCACAGCCGTCGCTTGAGGCCAGAGGCGATTGCGGGCGACCGGCGTTGGCGAGGGTTCGTCAGGCCGACGGCGGGTCTGGAGGAGATGCGCGACAAACGAACGTTCGTTAGCTATTTCGGGTATTTAGCCGGTCGAAATGACTGGACACGGGGCCCGGTTTCGAGTTGTCTGGGGCGGCGTCGAGCGTCGGTGGTGAAAGACGAGGGTTGGCAAATGCGTGGCTGGCTGCGGCAATTCGTGGCGGGTGTTCTTCTGGTGCTCGGGGTCGGTGCAGCCGACCCTGGCAGCGCGGCAGAGAACGGCAACCGAGAGGAAGTGGCGCCGGGGCTCTACGTCGGCGACGTGCTCGATAGGCAGACGGCACACCTCGCCAGGGATCTGCTCCCCCCGGAGATCCTTCGGCACTACGAGCAGGGCGAGTACCGCAACCGCATCATCGCGTATCCCGCGGGACATGCGCATTGGGAGAAGGCCTTCCTCGATGCGACGGCCCATAACGCGACGACACTCGACGTCGACAACAGCGGCAGCATCGTCGACAAGGCGACCGGGCGGTCCCCGGAATACACGTACGGAATCCCGTTTCCGAACCTCGACCCGGCCGACCCCGCGGCGGGCGTTAAAGCGGTGTGGAACCAGTTCTACGCCTACTGGCAGGGTGGCAGTACCTACAATCGTGCCCTCCTCGTGATGCTGACGCCCACCGGAGTAGCGCGGGAAACCGTCGCCGAGGGGTGGTTCAACTTCTACGACGGGCAGGCGCCCCGCTATCGTCGCGACAATCCGATGAACTTGCAGAGCCAGTTCCTCGGCGTTTCCCTCAAACCCGCCGATTTGCAGGGAACGGCATCCTTGACCTGGCGCTATCGGGACGCCGCGAAGCGCGATTCGGTGTGGGCGTTCGTACCGGCGTTGCGGCGCGTCCGTGCCGTGAGCCCGGCGAATCGTTCCGACGGTTTCCTCGGCTCGGATATCAGCGGGGACGACGGCTTCTTCTTCGACGGGAAGCCCGAGGACTTCGACTGGAAACTGGTCGGCCGGCGCGATGCGCTGCGCGTCGTCGATCCCGGGGCGGTGGCGGGAGGGCTCAAGTCGGCGCCCTATCCCGACGGAGGATGGGTGGGTCTCACGGATCTCAACCCGCCCACCGCCGGCTACCGCACGGCGGATTGGGACGGTGTTGCGTGGGCTCCCACCGATGCGGCCCTGGCGAAGCGCTCGTTCTGGATCGTCGAGGGCACCCCGAAGGACAAATACTACCTCTACGGCCGCGTCGAGTTGTGGCTGGACGCCGAAACCTGGGACGGGGCCTGGAATCGGAAATTCGGCTGGAACGGCGAGTTGCTGAATACCTACCAGATCGTCTCGCGCGTCAATCAGGCCGTCGGCGCCGCCGACTCCCCGGAGTGGCTTCCCGTGGGCACCATCGCCTGGCAGTGCGCCGAGAGCATCAAACAGAACCGTGCCACCCTCGGCGGCATGCGGCCCGACCCGGGCGCCCCGTTCATTCGACGCATTCCGCTGCCGGGCGGTATGTTCGACTCGATCGCGCTCACCCGGTTCGGCAAGTAACGCCGTTCGGTCTCGTCAGCTCTGCACCTCGGCGTATCCGAGCTCGCGCAGCGCCCGGCGCAGCGCTTCCGCTGCCCGGTCGAGATCGGCGGGCTGCGCATTGCGCTCCTGGTTGGCGAAGTCGAGATCGTGAACGCCGTCGATCGGCACCACGTGCAGGTGCACGTGCGGCACCTCCAGTCCGGCAATCATCAGCCCGACCTTGGTCGGGTTGAAGGCACGCTGCTGCGCGCAGCCGATCGCCCGTGCCACGGTCATCAGGTGCGCGGCGACATCGGGCGGCAGGTCGATCCAGTGATCCACCTCCGCGCGCGGGACGACCAGCGTGTGGCCCGGGCGCAGCGGGTTGATCGAAAGGAACGCGACGCACCGGGCGTCGCGCCAGACAAAGCGGCCCGGCAGCTCTCCGTCGATGATGCGGGTGAAGATCGTCGGCATGGCGGTTCTCCGCTTCACGTGCCGGATTGGCGCCCGGTGGCCGGGCAGCCGTCCAGCGCGTTGTTCACGGCGGCGAGGATCTCGTCGATCGTTACCGTCCCATCGCGGTTCTCGTCACCGGCCGGGCAGGCCGACACCGGCGCGGCGCCGTTGGCGATGTTCACCATGGTGAGCAGGTTGTCGACGGCGACCTCGCCGGTATTGGTGCAGTCGCCAACGCAACGCACTGGCGTCGCCGTTGGCGTCACGGTCTGCGTCACCGTGGGGGTCGCCGTGGGTGTGACCGTGGGAGTGGCCGTCGGGGTCTCGGTCGGCGTGAGTGTCGGGGTTTCGGTTGGGGTTTCCGTCGGGGTTTCGGTCGGGGTTTCGGTCGGCGTCTCAGTGGCCGTGGGCGTCGCCGTCGGGGTAACAACGACGATCCTGCCGTCGGTACCGACGGCGCCGAGGACCAGATTGCCGAGACTGTCGCTCAGAACCACGGTGCTACCCAGAAGGTCGTAGGTCCCGGGCGCGGCCGTGCTCGAAATGCCGACGTGGCAGGAAAAAAGCAACGATCCATCCGGGATCGGGTCGAGCGGCAATGAGACGTCGATGAGACCCGCGCGCACCGTCGTACAGGCGGCGCCGGTGCAATTCGGCGGGCGATACACGAAAGACGGGATCTTGCCGAGGGCCGCGTTTGCCACGCAGTCCGGCATGCCGTTGCCGAGTGCGGCGACCGGCGCGTTGAAAGGATCGAAGGTGATATCGATCTGGGCGGTGACGATTTCGAAGCCCTTCGTACCCAGCACAACGTCGACCGCGACGCGCTCGCCGGCGCTGCCGGTTGCCGATCCGATGTCGATCACGGCCCGATCGGGCGTCGGCGTTACCGGCGTCACCGTCGGAGTTGGTGTGTGAGTAACCGTCGCCGATCCGCTCGGCGTCGGCGACGGGGTAGCCGGGCCGCCAATTTCCACGGCGCCGATGTCACAGTGGGCTGCACCGTCCTGGTCACCGTCCTGAGGACGAGTCACGTCGCGCTGATCGCTTGCCGGGCAGTCCTCGTCGTTGCCCCGGTCGATAACCGGGCTTCCCGCTCCGGGTAGCGAAGTCAGGGTCGCACCTCCATTGTCGGCGAGCGGGCCGAGCAAGGGATCGGTGTTGACGATATCGTTCGGTTGGGACAGGGCGCAAAAGCTGCCGCTGTCCAGATTGAACCCGCGCGATACCACCTGACGTCCCGAGCAGGTGGCGCCCGATGCCGACCCGGCCACGATGGTGTTGCCGAGGCTGGTTACGCCGAGGTTGCGAATGGCAGTGCCCTGGACGGCGAGGTTGTCCCGGAAGGTCACGTTTGTCAGGGTGGCTCCGGTATCCGTTTCGACGAAAAGCCCGCCCCCGTTGGCCGCGCTATTGTCGGCAATCGTGCAGTTCTCCAACGAGGCGTTCGCGTCGCGGAGCACGGCAACGCCGCCCCCGTCGACCGCCGCCTCGTTGCCGGCGATGGTGACGCCCACGAGTTCCACACTGCCGCCGGCGCTGATTGCGATCGCCCCCCCGTCGGCACCGCCGCTGACGTTGCCGGAAAACGTCGTGCGTTCGACGCGCAAAGCCCCCGCCACACGCACACCGCCTCCGCTGCCGGGGATGCCGATTCCCGTGGTGCCGCCGTTGCGCACGGTGAGGTTACGGAACGTGACCGCCGACGGACCCAACACGTCGAAGACGCGATCGAGACTGGCGCCGTCGACGATCGCCGTACCGCCGGGCGGGCCCTCGATGAGCAGTTCGCCGAGCAGGTCGAAATCCCCGGTGGCCGCGGCGTCCTCGTTGCGACCCGGAATGGCAATGACGAAGGGACCGGGACCCAGTTCGATGACGTCGGCGCCGGGCAGGGCGTTGGCCTCCTGAACCGCGGCGCGCAACGTACAGGTGGCGGCCAGCGTCGCGCAGGCGCCGTCGCCGGGGTTGGCGTCAACCAGATCGGCGTTCGAAATCACCGAGAATGTCGCCGCCGTCACCGGTCCCGGCAACGCCGCGCCCGCGCCGGCACATGCCGCGAGCAGCGTGGCGGCGACATGGTTGACGGCCCGGCGAGACGCCGTAGTCGGTTGTCTGGGACCAAGCATGCGATGCCCTTTCGCCCTGCGATTCGACAGGTCTCCTAGCGTTGGTCAGCCGCCCCGGTCAAGCTTCGTCCCCCGGCCGACGCGGGCCCGAGGATCGACAACCGTTGGCGACTCCCCAACCGCACCGGCGGTGGCGCGTGGCGCGCCGGCGCACCGTGCGGTAAAGACGGCCGAGAAAAGACGCAAAGCGAAGACGCCATGCCCCTGATTGTTTACCGCAGCAACCGGACCGAACGCCTCCTGGACGCGTTGGCCGATGTCGTTCGCAAGCCGGCGGCCACGACCCCCACCTCCCCGGAGGCCATCGTGGTGCAGGGAGGTGGCATGGCCCACTGGGTGGCGCTGGAACTGGCGCGGCGCCTGGGTATCTGGGCGAACCGGGACTTCCCCTTTCCGCGTGCGTTCATGGAGCGGGTGCTCCATGCGGCCGTGGGCGAAACTCCGGGTGCGGCGGCGGCGTTCCAACCGGAGACGCTGCGTTGGCGCGTCGCCGCGGCGCTGGTTGACTGCCGCGAGCGCCGCGAGCTCGCTCCGGTGCGGCATTACCTCGACGACGACCCACGCGGCGTCAAGACCCTCCATCTCGCTGCCCTCGTTGCCGACACGTTCGACCAGTACCTCGTCTACCGCCCCGGCCTGATTCTCGGATGGGAGGGTGGCGAGGACTCGGGGGACTGGCAGGCGGTGCTCTGGCGCCGTGTGGCAGGTGGCGAGGCGGCGCACATCGCGCGTCGCGCCCGGCGGTTTTCCGAAGAGATCCGTTGCCGCGATGTTGCCGACGCCCTGATCGGGCGTTTCCCGCGGGTCAGTGTCTTCGGCATGTCTACTTTGCCGCCGCTCTATCTGAGGGTGCTGACGGACCTCAGTTCGGTCGTGCCGGTTCATCTCTTCACCCTCAGCCCGACGCACCATTACTGGGCCGACGTGCGTTCGAGTCGCGAGGTCGCTCGCGAGCTGGGACGACGACGCCGCGGCGGAACGAACAGCGACGACGCCGCAGATCTGCATTTCGAAGCCGGTCACCCGTTGCTCGCATCCATGGGTCGCCTCGGCCGCGAGTTCCAGGACCTCCTCGAAGGGCTCGATGATTACGTCGAGAGCCCGGATGACCTGTTCGTGACGCCGGAGGGGGACAGCATGCTCGTCGGCCTGCAGCGCGATCTGCTCAGGCTGCGGCACCGCGGCAGCGCAGGTGCGAGCCCGCCGCTCACGCTGAACGCCGCCGACCGCAGCATCTCGGTGCATGCCTGCCACGGGCCGATGCGCGAGGTCGAAGTGCTACACGACCAACTGCTGGCGTGTTTCGACGCCGACCCGTCGCTGGCGGCGCACGACGTCGTCGTCATGTGCCCGGACATCGAGACTTACGCCCCGTACATCGATGCCGTCTTCGGTCGGCCGGCCGGCGACGCTCAGGCGATCCCCTACCGCGTCGGCGACCGGCGCTACGGCGCCACCGATGAGGTCGCGGTGGCCTTCTTCCGCCTGCTCGGCTTCACGCGGCCGCGCGCGACGGCCACGGCGGTTCTCGACCTCCTTGCGCTGGAACCGGTTCGCCAGGGCGCGGGCCTCGAGCTTGCCGACCTCGGAGCCATACGAGGCTGGGTGGCGCACGCGGGCATCCGCTGGGGACGCGACGCGGAAGATCGTGCCGTCGAGGGTCAGCCGGCCGCTGCGGCAAACACCTGGCGCTTCGGCCTCGATCGGTTGCTGCTGGGCTATGCCATGGACGGACGCGACCAGCGGCTCTTCGGCGGCGTGCTGCCGGTCGACGGTGTCGAGGGCTCGCAGGCGCGGGCGCTCGGACTACTGGCGGCGTTTTGCGACCGCCTGTTCGCGTGGCGGGAGCGGTTACGCCGGCCGCGATCGCCGGCGGCATGGGAGCGCGAACTGACCGGGCTGCTGGCTGCCTTCCTGCCGGACACAAACCCCTATGCGCAGGGGTGCCGCCGCCTGCGACAGACACTTGTGCGAATCGCGGAGCGGGCGGCGGCCGCCGGTTACGATCAGCCTTTGGAGATCGAGGGCATGGAGGCCGAGATCGAGGCCGACCTGGAACGCGAGGCCCCGCTGCTAGGGTTCCTTGTCGGTCCGGTTACCTTCTGCGCCCTTGTCCCGATGCGCAGCATCCCGTTTCGCGTGGTGTGCCTGCTCGGTATGAACGACGCTGCGTTTCCGCGCTCGCGGCGTCCGCCAAGCTTCGACCGGCGGGCCCGGCATCCGGAGCCGGGTGACCGCTCGCCGCGCGAGGACGACCGCTACCTTTTTCTGGAAGCCATTCTGTCCGCACGCGAACGCTTGATAGTCACTTACGAAGGGCAGAGCTGTCGCGACAACGCCGTCGTTCCACCGTCGGTCGTCGTCAGCGAACTGCTCGACGTGCTCGACGAATCATTCCGTCTACCGGGCGACAATCCCCCCCCCGTGCGCACGCGCGTGGTCGTGAAACACCCCTTGCAGCCGTTCAGCCCACGGTATTTCCAGTCACCGGATGCCGGCGACCTTTTCAGCTACGCACAGGGATTTTCAGACGGCGCCGCAGCCCTGGTTAGGCCGCGGCAAGCGGCGCCGCGATTCGTAACCGCTCCGCTGCCCATCGAGGGGCCGGTGGAGGCGGTTGCGCTCGACGACTTGATCCGCTTCTTCGCTCAACCCGCGCGTGCCTTCTGCCGCCAGCGCCTCAGACTCCAATTGCGGGAAGACGAGGCGGTCATCGAAGACCGCGAGCCGATCGAGTTGAACACGCTGGATACATGGCATCTCGGTGGGCTGGCACTGCGACACGCGGGAAGCGGCATTCGACCGGAAGATGCGCTCGCGCTGTTACGGGCGGCGGGCCGCTTGCCGCTGGGGACGCCGGGCGACTGCGCCTTTGCCGAGGTCAGTCCGGTGGCGCTTGCGATTCACGGTGTCGCCTCCGCGTTTCGCGTCCCGCCCCTCACTCCGTTGTTGCCGGTGGACCTCGAACTGGGGGGCATCCGGTTGAGCGGTGTCCTGCGAGACGTCTGGTCCACGGGGCTCGTTCTCGCGCGGTATGCAAAGGTCGGCGGTGTTGGACAACTCGAAACGTGGATCCGGCACCTGGCACTCTGCGCCGTACTGCCAGCCGAGAGAGCGGCCGTCAGTACGCTGGTGGGACGTGCCGATAAAGGCGACGGCATCGAGACCGTGCAGTTCGCCCCGGTAGTGGACGCGCGCTGCCTGCTCGAAGTGCTACTGGCGCTCTACCGCATTGGCCTGGAGCAGCCGCTACCGTTGTTCAGTCGGGCCTCGCGCGCGTTCGCCGATGCGGCGCTTAACCGTCGGACCGACCCGTCGCTGCGGGCGCGGACGGCGTTCGACGGCAACCCGTTCAAGGATATCCCCGGTGACGTCGACGATCCGGCAGTGCAGCGGGTGTTTGCCGGCTGCGACCCGCTGGACGGAACGGTCTGGGTGCCCGATCCGCGAGGCGGGCCGGAGGCGCTGGGCTTCTCGCAGCTGGCGCTGCTGGTCTTCGGTCCACTGTACAAACACCTGCGGCTGTCTACCCGGGGGGAGGGCGAGTCTCCATGACGGCGTCGACGATGAATCCGTTGGAGATATCGACGCGTGGCACGGCCTTCATCGAGGCCAGCGCCGGCACCGGCAAGACCTACGCGATCACCAGCCTGTACGTCCGGCTGCTGCTTGAGGGTCGCGCTGACGGCACGCCGCTCTCGGTGCAGCAGATACTCGTGGTCACCTTTACCGACGCTGCAACCGCCGAGCTGCGCCTGCGCGTGCGCGCGCGCCTGCGGCAGATGCAACAGGCCATCGCCGGGGGCACGCCAACCGGAGAGACTGACGTCGACGAGTTGCTCGACCGGCGCAAGGAATGCCGCGTCGCCGATCTCCGCACGCTGACGGTGGCACTCCAGGACTTCGACGAAGCGGCCATTTCCACCATTCACGGCTTCTGCCAGCGCGTCTTGCGCGAGAACGCGTTCGAGAGTGGGGTTCCGTTCGACGTCGCCCTGGTGACCACGCAGACCGAGTTGGTCGGCGATATCGTGCGCGACTTCTGGGTGCGGGAGATGGCGGCGGCGCCCGCGGTGCTCGTGCGCTACGCGCAGGACCACGGTGTACGGGTCGGCACACTCGAAACGCTGGCGAGGCGCGTACTCGCGCACCGGCGGATCCGGGTCTTGCCGGAGATCGCGGTCGACCGCGGCGGGGGGGAGGCGGCCATCGAAGAGTGGCGGCGTTGCCGCAACGAAGTGGCACGCCTGTGGGCGGCCGAGGGAAAAGAAGTTATCGATCTCCTCTGTTCCAGCGACGCGCTCAATCGCAACTCGTACCGCCAGGCATCGATCCGGACCGGCTGGGTTCGTGGGATCGACGCGCTGCTTTCCAGCGAAGTGGCGAGCTGGACCGATATGGGTTGGTTCGACTTGCTGACGACGGCCGGAATGGCCGAGCGGACCAGGAAGGGGAGGGTGCCCCCGCAGTCGGCGTTCTTCGCCGCCTGCAGTGCGCTGCAGGCGGCCGAGGAGTCCCTGCGCGTCGAGTTGGAAGCGCGGCTGGTACAGCTCAGACTGGACTTCGTCGAATTCGTGCGCGCCGAACTCCACCGCCGCAAGGCGGCGGCAAACGTGCACTATTTCGACGACCTGGTGCACGGATTGGAGCAGGCGCTCGAGCGCGAAGGGTCGGGAGCGGCCCTTGCCGCCGCGATTCGGGAGCGCTTCCCGGTAGCCCTCATCGACGAGTTCCAGGACACCGACCCGTCGCAGTACGCGATCTTCGAGATCGTCTACGGCGGGCGCCCCGAAACGCGGATGCTGGTCGGCGACCCGAAGCAGGCGATTTACACGTTCCGCGGGGCAGACGTGTACGCGTATCTTGCCGCGCGATCGCGCGTATCCTCACCGCCGCACCGCCTCGGAACCAATCGGCGTTCCTCGCCGGATCTCGTCCGGGCGATCAACACGGTGTTCCGCCGGCATGGTCAACCCTTCGGTGTGGACATCCCGTTCGAAGACGCCGAACCGGCGCGTACCAGCGGTTCCCTGCGCTCGTCCGGGGAGCTGCCGGCACCCCTGCGCATCCTGTTCGTCGAACGGCCGCGGCCCGAGCCCGGTTCGCGCCACAAGCCGGTGGAGGTTCTGAACAAGGGCGATAGCGAGGAACTCGTCACCCGGCCGGTCGCTGCCGAGATTACCCGTCTGCTCGCGGGCGGATTCGAGCTCGACGATCGGCAACTCGCTCCGGGGGACATCGCCGTCCTCTGTCGCACCAACCGGCAGGTCGCCGAGATGCAGGGGGCGCTGCGCAATCTGGGCGTCCCGAGCGTGCTGCAAAGTGCGGGCAGCGTCTTTGCGACGGCGGAAGCGACGGAAGTGCGGCGCGTGGTGACGGCACTTGCATCTCCGGGAAGCGGAAACGCCGTGCGGGCGGCGCTGGCCACCGACATGCTCGGCGTGACGGCGCTCGACCTGCTGCGTTTCGACAGCGATCCGGAAGCGTGGGACGGCTGGCTCGTGCGGTGGCGGCGTTGGCATGACCTGTGGCTTCAGCGCGGATTCCTGCCGGCGTTCCGGCGATTACTCGACGAGACGGGAGCGGCTGCGCGGCTGCTCTCTTTCCCGGACGGCGAACGGCGCCTGACGAACGTGTTGCACCTCGGCGAGCTGGTGCACCGCGCCGAGGCCGACGGGCTGGGTGGGCCCGACGGACTCGACGAGTGGTTGCGGGCGATGCGACAGGACGACTCCGGACTCGCGGAGCTGGGTGACGACGCCGCGCAGATGCGTCTGGAAAGCGATGCCGACGCGGTCAAACTGGTCACCGTGCACAAGAGCAAGGGGCTCGAGTACCCGGTGGTCTTCTGCCCGTATCTCTGGGACGGGAACCACTTTCGTGACGAGGACAAGCGGGCACCGCGATTCCACGACGACGCTCGGCGGCTCTGTGTCGATCTGGGATCGGCCGAACAGGAAGGGAACATCGAGCGTGCGCGCGCGGAATCGCTCGCCGAGAGCGTCCGTCTCCTCTATGTCGCCCTGACCCGCGCCCGCGAGCACTGCGTGGTTGTATGGGGAGCCTTCCGCGAGGCTACGGGGTCGGCCCTGGCGCGGGTCTTCCACGGTGTGGGGGCAGACGACCCCGGTGCGGTCAAGCTCGGCAACGACGCCGAACTGCAGGCCGACCTGCAAGCCCTCGTCGAGGCCGGCGAGGGAGCGATCTCTCTGGAACCTATGCGGGGCCGTGAGCCCGTGCCGTACGCCCCCGCGGCCCCGCCGCCGACCGAATTGCACTGTCGGAGAATGGCTCGGACCGTGCGCGTAACCCGGTCGACCGCCAGCTTTTCGTGGTTTGTCGACGCTCCGCGCGTGCCGGCCGCCGAGGTCGGACGCGATGACGACAGTGCCGACGAGGAGGTCACGGACGTCGGCGCAGGCGCGGCGGCCGGTGCGGGGGTAGTCTCGCTGGCGGCGTTTCCGCGCGGCACGCGGGCAGGGCAGATGGTGCACCGCATCTTCGAACAGCTCGACTTTGCGGCGGCGTCTGCCGAGACGATCGCCGCCGTGGTGCGGGCCGAGAGCGCCGCCGAGGGTATGGAGGATGGCTGGGAGGTGCCACTGACGACCGCGATTGCGGAAGTGCTCGACACCCCGCTGCGAGCACCCCACGACGTCGGCAGTGGGGTGTTTACGCTCCGCGGCGTCGGCCCGGATCGCTGCCTCAAGGAGATGGAGTTTGTGTTCCCGATCGGTGGCGACGAGAATGGCCCGGGGCTTACCTGTGAGGGCCTGGCGGCGGTCTTCGAACGGCACGGCGCACCCTCCCCCGATCCGGCGGCGGCCGCCGCGCTGCGCAACCTCGGGTTCGGGGAGGTTCGCGGCTTTCTGCGCGGCTTTGTCGATCTGATCTTTGAGCAGGATGGGCGCTGGTATGTGGTCGACTGGAAGTCGAACAGCCTCGGTTACTACCCCGACGACTACGCTCCCGCCCGGCTCCTCGCGGCGATGCGTCGCCACCACTACTACCTCCAGTACCACCTGTACGTCGTCGCGTTGCACAAGTACCTGGGAGTGCGTCTGCCGGATTACGAATACGAGCGCCACTTCGGCGGCGTCTACTATCTCTTTCTCCGTGGCATGGGCGGGCCGTCACTCCCGGGCAATGGCGTCTACCTGGATCGGCCGTCTGCCGCTCTGGTGCACGACCTCTCGGCCCTCCTGGCGGCGGGGTCGGGAGGTGGGGAGCGATGAACGCTTCGATCGAGACGCTGGTGGCCGCCGGGGAGTTATCGGCCCTCGATGTGGAATTCGCGCGGACCGTGACGCGCATCGGCGGCGACGAACGTCCCGAGGTTGCCCTGGTGGCGGCGCTGGCGAGCCGCAGCGTGGCGGCGGGCCACGTTTGCCTCGATCTGCCGCGGCATTGCGCGACGCCGATCGCGGCCGTCGCCGGCACCGGGTCCAAGGTCACCTGGCCGCGTCCCGGCCCGTGGCTCAAGGCGTTGCGGCGCAGTCCGCTGTGCGTGACCGCGGGGCACGCCGCCGAGAGCACGGCACCCCTGATCGTCGACGACAGCGGGCGCGTCTACCTGCGCCGTTACTGGGAACACGAGTTCCGCGTTCTGGAAGCGATTCGAGCGCGGCTGGCGCGGCGCGTGCCGGCGAGCGACATCTCCGTCCTGCGCGCCAGTCTCGACCGCCTGTTCCCCCGTGTGCCCGGAGTGGAGGGTCCGGACCGCCAGCGGTGGGCGGCGGCGGTCGCTGCGCTGCGACCGTTCTGCGTGATTTCCGGCGGACCCGGGACCGGCAAGACGTTCACCGTGGTGAAGATCCTTGCCCTGCTCATCGAGCAGGAGTTGCGCAGCACGGGGCGTACTCCCCGTATCTTGCTGATGGCACCGACCGGGAAGGCGGCAGCGCGGCTGCGCGAGGCGATCCAGAGTGCGAGGGGACAGCTTTCCTGCCCGCCGGAGGTGGCGTCGGCGATACCGGACGAGGCGGCGACCATTCACCGGGCCCTCGGCGCGTTTGGCGACGGTTCGGGGTTCCGGTATCACGGCGGCAATCCGCTGTTTACCGATATCGTCCTCGTTGACGAGGCATCGATGGTGGATCTGGCGCTGATGAGCCGGCTGTTCGATGCATTGCCGGCATCGGCGCGGGTCATCCTGTTGGGCGACCGGGATCAACTCGCCTCGGTGGAAGCCGGCGCGGTGCTCGGTGACATCTCGAACGCCGGCACCGAATCGACGTTCAGTCCGGAATGCGCGCGGGAGCTGTCTGCCCTGACCGGCGACGCGGTGCCCGCGGGCCCGGGGGACGGAGCCGCGATTCGCGACTGCGTTGTCGAGCTGACGCACAGCTATCGTTACGCGGCGGCGCGCGGTATCGGCGCGCTGGCGCGGGCCATCAACGGTGGCCGCGCCGACGAGGCGCTGGCAGTTTTGCGCGGGGGCAACGACGTGCGTCTTGCCGAACCGGGACAGGATGGGGCTTTGGGGCGCGATCTGGTCGGCGCGGTCCGGGCAGGCTACGGCCCGGCGTTGCGCGCGGATGAGGTCGAAGCACGGTTAAGTGCCTTCGATCGCTTTCGCGTTCTGGCCGCGCACCGGCACGGACCGGGTGGCGTCGAGGAGATCAACCGACACATCGAGGCGGTGCTGGAGTCGGCGGGACTGATTACGCGAGATCAGGAGACGTACCTCGGCCGACCGCTACTCGTGACGCAAAACGACTACGAAGTCCGCCTGTTCAACGGCGATGTCGGCATCGTGTGCGCGGTCGGACCGACGGCGGAGCGGCGGGTGGTGTTCGCGGCCGGCGACTGCACATTGCGGGTGCTGTCGGCGGCGCGGCTGCCGCCGCACGAGACGGTCTTCGCGATGACGGTACACAAGAGTCAGGGCTCGGAATTCGACGAGGTTGCAGTGGTGCTGCCGCCACGGCCGTCGCCGGTGGTTACGAGGGAGCTGCTCTACACGGCGGTTACCAGGGCGAAGCGACAAGTTACCGTTTACGCGACGCCGGACGCGGTTGCCGCCGCGGTACGGCAGCGGGTCGATCGCACATCCGGTCTGCGCGATGCCCTCTGGGGCCCGCCGCGGCGTTTGCGTCGCCCCGGGGTTCGGGACTAGTAACCGCTCCGGCTGCCGGAGACGGCGGCAACGGAGATCGATTACGGGCACGCGAAAACCGACATATGGCGCGGCGACACGATTGGCGCGAATCGTCCACGGCCTGCACCAGCGCCCCGGCGGCTGGAGCTTCGATGCGATCCGGGCCGAGCTCGACATCTCGGAGCGCACGCTGCTGCGTTACGTGAGAGCGTGCCGCGAGGAACTCGTGGACGAGCGCGAGCGTTGCCTGGTCGAGGTCGTGCGCCGTGGCAACCGCCGAATCCTCCGGCTGGCGGGGCAACCCGCGGCGCTGGAGGCCGAAGGCAACCTCTTCGAACTGCTCTATCTGTATTTCGCTCTCACCGTGTTCCAGTTTCTGGAAGGCACGGTAATCAAGGAGAGCGTCGACGGTCTGTGGAAACGCATCCTCGAAAACCTGCCGCGGCCGCTTAGACTTCGGCTGGCCGACTTCCAGCTCAAGTTCTACGCCGTGCCGCACATGATGAAGGACTACAGCGGCTCCGACGAGGTGCTGGACGCCATCACGCAGGGATTGCTGTACCAGACGCGCCTGCGGCTGCGGCACCGTGGTCTGGGGGGCGAGGAGCGCGAGCACGAGGTCGATCCGTACACGCTGATGATGTACCGCGGCGGGCTTTATCTGATTGCCCGCAGCCACCGCGTGAACAAGACGGTTTACTTTGCCGTCGAGCGGATCGCCGAGGCGACACGGCTGGGGGCCCGGTTCAGCTACCCGCGCGGCTACTCGCCGCAGAAGCACATCGAGGGGGTCTTCGGCATCATCGACGGGCCGCAGACCGCGGTCGAGATCCTGATTCGCAATCGCGAGACCGCGGCGTATCTGTCTTCGCGTCGCATTCACCCGACGCAGCGCTTTCGCCAGCACCGCGACGGGACCACCACGCTGACCATGACGGTGCGCGGAACGGCCGAGCTTGTCCCGTGGCTGGTGGGACTCGGGGATTATGTGCAAGTGCTGCGCCCGGCAGCGCTCCGCGACCGGGTCCACGGTACGTTGGCGGCTGCGGCTCGCCTTTATACCCGGACGCGCCCCGGCGCCGGAAAGCGCCGGCGAGCGTAAAGAGAGCGGGGCGCGCGCCGCGCCCGCGGGTTGTGGCGTGGATGGCCGCGGCTTGCCGTGATAGGAAACCGGCATGGCCGTCGAGGAGCAGATGCGTCGCCTGCTGCAGCGTGCCGCTCAGGACACAGAAGTGCTCGCGGTATTTCTATTCGGCAGCGCGGGCGGATAGCCGGTATGAACGACCTGTTTGCCATAATCCCCATACTCAGACGTTCCCACCCCTTCGAGCGGCCACGTGGAAATCCCGGACGGACCACTTATAGGCCGGGGTCTTGGGCTTGGGCCGATGCCTTCCCGTCGATGCAGGATCTGCTGCAGCAATTCCTGTTGCATCCCTACATCACCTCCGCCGGTTGCCGCTATCTGCCACGGCTGCTGGTCGAGCGCATCCTGGTCGAGTTCTTTCCCGAAAGTCCCGAGCCTCCCGGCTCCGGGCCGCTCCTGGCAGCCCTCGGACTGCGGCGCCGGCGACAGCTTTCCAGGGTCGAGATCGAAGCCGCCTTGCTCGAGAACGGGCCGCGCATCGTCGAACACGAGCTTGGTCTCGACCTGCGTGCCTTTCGCCTGGTGCGCATCCCGCCCGACGCCTACATCCGACTGGGCCTCGACAGCGGTTGGGGACGGCAACCGTTCTGGACTCACTTCGACGGCTATCGGGTCCAGCCCGACGGCCACCTGCCGGCACTCGTCGGAGGGGATGCTCGCTACGGTGGGGTCTACGACCTCTGCGGCATCGATCCGCGTGACGCCCGTGAAGGAGTCATTGCCCGCTTCGCCGTCGTGCACCGCGACCGACTGAGCCATTGAATAATCGGGTCATCGGGTGATTGAGTCATCGGGTGATTGGGATGCGATGACCAATCCGCTCAATGACCCGATGGCATGAGCCTCTTCGAGGCTCATGCCACTGCTTGCCCGAAGCGGATGACCGGGACCTTCAAGGTTCGGGCTCTTCGAGGCCGGTGCGGGTCTGCAACCAGCTCGGCAATGCTCCGACCCACCTCCGCCTGTACCACCTTCTCACCGCACCGTGTACAGGCGCCGGCCGGAATTCCTTCAATTACGATCAAGTTTCCCTTGATCCAGAAATCCTGCTTAATGAGCTTCGGACGCATCGGCCCACCGCAGGCGTGGCATGTCCCATAGTCGTAGCGCTTCGAGTTTTTCTTCATTGGGGCGTCATTCCAGAACGTACGTGGTGATGAAGAGAAGCT
The DNA here is from genome assembly GCA_023150935.1 of Candidatus Binatia bacterium. Classification (NCBI taxonomy): domain Bacteria; phylum Candidatus Binatota; class Binatia (SeqCode); species Binatia bacterium. The sequence goes on from JAKLJW010000001.1 coordinate 414,978, forward strand.
TTCCCGTCTCCTTGAGTCGGCAGATCACGGCAAGCCGGCGACCGTCTGTTCCTCTCCCAACGACTTCGTAGCGCGTTCCGCGCAGATCGCGGGTGAACCGCCGCCGGACGCGACCGTTACCGATTGCGGCCTCAACGTCGGAAAACTCCAACCCGTCTTCAGCGAGCTCCTCGAAGAAGTGGGGTACGGTGAACTCGTACTCTCCATCGTGCAGCTTCCGACGGATGGTCCGTATCACGCTCACGAAACCCTTTCCATGCCGCTACCACCTCTTGGACCTCTTGCGGAAGGTGTACCGCCCGCTGGCGCATGTCAGCCGGCGGTACCGAACAGGCGGTCGAGGGCGGCGTCGTCGAAGCGCCGTGCCCGTCCTCTCTTGATCTCGCTCATGCCCTTGCGAATGCTGGCGAGGAATTCCGGGTCTGCCATGATCTCCGCCGTCTCCCGCCAGCGCTCGAAGTCCTCGTGACTGACCAGAACCGCGACCGCCCGGCCGTTGCGGGTGATTGTGATCTCCTCGTCCCTGGTCTCGACGTCGGACACAAGCTCACTGCGTCTCGCTTTGGCTTCCGCAAGCGGCAGGACGCGCATACGCCGATCTCCCGACGATCCGAATTCAAACCAGAGGCTCCTCCACATCTGGCCCCCTTGTCAATCATCGGGCCGACGTGGGCCACGGCAAAGTCGTTTCTCCTGCCCTCCGGGAGGCAACACTCCCAACCTCGAGGTGTAACCATGGCGATGAAGGCGCGTCATTCCGGCGAAAGCCGGAATCCAGTGCGGGGCGCGGGCTGGACCCCGGCTTTCCCCGGGGTGACGGATTGGCACAATATCGAACTTTGTCCGTGGTCCTGACCCCTGAGCCGGCCGCGTTCCTGCCTTGAAGCTCCGCCCCGTCCTGTGCGTATAGTGCGTCAGCTAAAGCTAAAGGGGGCCTCAGGGGTGGACTCATCCCACTGTAGTATTGGCGGCGTGGTAGAAGCTGGCGCGCCTCTTTCACGCACGCCCACGCTGCCGTCTTCAATGTCAATAGCACCGATGACACGGTGGATTGCGTATGCGGCGCGCATTGCACGCTATTGGACGCGCTTTGCGAGGCTAAAAGACAATCCTGGTTCTGAGGTGATCGTCCCCGCGGGCGTTTACGCATTACCGGTAGGCGAACTGCCCTGGGATGTGACGCAGAGCGTGACGATTACAGGTCCCGGACCGAACGACACGATCATACAAGCTCCTCAGTCCGGCGGCTTTCCGGTACGGTAATCAAGGAGAGCGTCGACGGTCTGTGGAAACGCATCCTCGAAAACCTGCCGCGGCCGCTTAGACTTCGGCTGGCCGACTTCCAGCTCAAGTTCTACGCCGTGCCGCACATGATGAAGGACTACAGCGGCTCCGACGAGGGGCTGGACGGCATCATGCAGGGATTGCTGTACCGGACGCGCCCCGCCGCCAGAAAGCGCCGGCGAGCGTAAAGAGGGCGGCGCGCGATGCGCCGGCGGGTTGCGCCGTGGATGGCCGCGGCTTGCCGTGATAGGAACCCGGCATGGCTGTCGAGGAGCAGATGCGTCGCCTGCTGCAGCGTGCCGCTCAGGACACAGACGTGCTCGCGGTATTTCTATTCGGCAGCGCGGCACGTGGCGATACGCACGCCGGTTCGGATGTGGATGTCTGCCTGGTGCTGGGAGCCGCAGGTGGCGGACGTGTCCGCCAGATGGAGAAGCGCCTGGGCTACCTCGGCGACGTCGATCTCGACGTCCAGATCTTTCAGAGCCTGCCGCTACCGGTCCGCATCCGCGTCTTGCGCGAAGGGCGAGTGCTCTTCTGCCGCGACGAGGATGCGCTTTACGAGGTCGCCTTCGCTACGGTTCGCGCCTTCGAGCGGTTCAAGCGCACTTATCACGCCTGCCTCGAGGAGGTCGCACGTGATCGATCGTGAACGAGTCCTGGCCAAACTCGACGAGATGCGCGGCTACTTGGCCGAGCTGCGGGCCATCGCGCCGTCGACGATCGAGGAGTATCGGCGCACCGCTACCAGGCGAGCGTGCGAGCGTCTCATTCAGATCTGCGTGGAGTGCGTGATTGACGTTTGTCAGCTCCTGGTCTCGGGCTTGCGACTCGGTTTGCCGGCGGAGGAAGCCGATCTTCTCGATAAGCTGGACAGCGCCTCGATCTTCTCTCCGGGTACCGTCGACCTGCTGCGTCGAATGCGGGGGTGCCGCAATATCCTGGTCCACGAGTACGGACGGGTGAGCGACGAAATAGTTTTCGAGACCGTACGTTCTCATCTGGGCGACTTCGATCGCTTCGCGGGCGAGGTCATCGACACCTTGCCGTAGGTGGCGCGCGACTATTCGCTTCCTCGCTCGCGCGAGATCGCGGTCCACCGCGTGCGGCGCTCTCGGCGGCCGCATCGGACCCCGCGGTCTTAGGGTCGATGTAGCCGTGGCTGCAATCCGACGGGCGCGGTAGTATGTGAAAAGGATGGGATCGAGGGGCAGCATGGCGCGTCGCATGCGCGGGTCGACGAGCGCGATCGTCGCTATGAGCGCAGTGGCGGCCCTGCTCGCAACGCGGGCGGCGGCGCAGACCGGCGGCGCCGCGGCGCTCAAGGTCGAGGCGACGGTTGCTGCCGAGGTGGAGCGTACCGGTCGGGCCGAGGTTGTGCTCGTACTGGCCGACCAGGCTGACCTCTCGGCCGCGTACACCATGACCGACCCCGACGCACGCGGGTGGTACGTCTACGAGACTCTCCGCGAACATTCTCACCGCAGTCAGCAGGCGCTGCGCCGCCGGCTCGAGCGGGCCGGTATCGGGTATCGGTCCTTCTGGGCGGTGAACGCCATCACGACCGCCGCCGACACCAAGCTGCTGCGCGAGCTGTCGGGACGTGCGGACGTGAAGCGGATCGAGTCGAATCGGCCGCTACGCTGGGTCGACGATCCAGTGGAGGACCGGCTCAGCCTGGGCCCACTCGAGCCGACCACGGTGGAGTGGGGAGTGGCGAACGTGAACGCTCCTGCCGTCTGGGCACTGGGTTACGGCGGAGCGGGGATCGTCGTTGCGAACCAGGACACCGGCATCGAGTGGCAGCACCCGGCGCTTGTGGAACGGTACCGGGGTTGGGACGGGGCCGCCGCCGACCACGACTACAACTGGTACGACGCCATCCACGGCGGCGGTGGCGCGTGCGGGGCCGACTCTCCGGCGCCGTGCGACGACAATGGCCACGGGACCCACACGCTCGGCACCAGCATCGGCTGGGACGGTAGCTCGAACCAAATTGGTGTCGCCCCCGAGGCCCGCTGGATTGGTTGTCGGAACATGGACCAGGGGGTCGGTACGCCGGCGACGTACACGGAGTGCTTTCAGTTCTTTCTGGCACCGACGGAGGTCGGCGGCGGCAATCCCGATCCGACTCGCCGACCGCACGTCATGAACAACAGCTGGGCCTGTCCACCCAGCGAGGGCTGCGCCGTTAGCACGTTGGAGACGGCGGTGCAGAACGCCGAAGCCGCGGGGATCTTCGTCGTGGCGTCGGCGGGCAATAGCGGCCCGGGGTGCGCCACGGTCGGCGATCCGCCGGCGGTCTATGCCGCGACTTTCAGTGTAGGCGCGATCACGGGCGCCAACCTTCTGGCGTCGTTCAGCAGCCGGGGGCCGGTCACCGCCGATGGCTCGGGGCGGATGAAGCCGGACCTGTCGGCCCCCGGATCGAGCGTGCGTTCGAGCATTCCGGGCGGCGGGTACGGGTACAAGTCGGGCACCTCGATGGCCAGCCCGCACGTCGCCGGCGTCGTCGCGCTTCTCTGGTCGGCGCGCCCGCACCTCGCGCGCGATATCGGGGCGACCAGAAGCTTGTTGCTGGCTACCGCCAATCCGGCGGTGAGCGTTAGCCCGGCACAGACCTGCGGCGGGATCGCCAGCACCAGCGTGCCGAACAACTCCTTCGGTTACGGCCGCGTCGACGTTCTCGCTGCCGTTAACGCGGCGGCGAACCCAATCGCGTCGCCGAGCGCTTCGGCGACGCCGACCGATACGCCGCCTCCGGCCACGGCGACACTGACGGCCACAGTGACCCCCACGGTGACGCCCACCGAGTCGCCCACGGTTACGCCAACGGCCGTCGTCTATGCGGTCAGTGGCACGGTACGATACCGGGTGGCGGGGCGACCGGTGGCGGGCGTGACCATGAGCGCCAGCGGCGCGGCTTCGGCGAGCACGAGTACCGACGGGGCCGGGGCATTTGCGCTGTCGGAGTTGCCGGCCGGCGCAATCGCACTGACCGCGGCGAAGAACGGCGACTTCGGCGGGGGGATCAGCGCTCTCGACGCCAGCTACATTCTGCAGGCGGTGGTCGGCTTCCACACTCTCGACGCGAACGAGCGGTTGGCCGGCGACGTGACCGGGAACGGCTCGCTGAGCGCGCTGGACGCGTCGCGAATCCTCCAGTTCGGCGTCGGGCTGCTCGAACGCTTCGAGGCCGCGACCGCCTGCGACTCCGACTGGCTCTTCGTTCCCATCCCGGCGGCGGCGCCGAATCAGCAGGTGGTCGAACCGGTCGTAACGGGGGCATCCTGTCAGCGTGGAGCGATCGCCTACACACCACTGGCGGTGGGAGCCACGGGTCAGGATTTCCTCGGGGTGCTCCTCGGGGACGTCACCGGCAACTGGCAGCCGGCTCTCGGAGGCCCGTTGTCCCGCGACGACAATGAGGAAGGGAGCGTCCACGTCGGGCGGCCCCGGCGTCGTGGGGGCTCGCTCGACTTGCCCGTCATCCTCGGTGCGGGCACGCATGCCGCCGCGTTGATCGTCGACTACGACCGCGCGGCGCTCAAACCTCGCAGCGTCCGCCGGCCGCACACCGGGGCGCCGCTGGTCGCCGCCAATCTCACCGAGCCCGGCGTCGTGCGTCTCGCCGCCGCCCGCGCTAGTGCAGGCGCTCCGGCCACGGTACTGTTGCGCTTTGCCGTTCTGGATGCGCGCGGAGCAAATCGTCTGCGTGTACGCGGGTCGGATTGAAGACAGGGGCACGGCGCCGGGCGAGAGCCTGCACGAGGTGCGCGAGACGGGACGGCAGGGTGGTTGTTCGGTTCGCCGGCGCAATGGTATGCAATCCGCGAGGGTCCCGGTGCGCAGCTTTCGGAAAACTCTGGCGATGAACGTCGGGCAGCGGATGGACTTCGTGAACATCACGGACGAAGTCGAGGCTGCGGTACGGGAAAGCGGCGTGAGCGAAGGGCTTTGCCTGGTCAACGCCATGCACATTACGGCTAGCGTGTTCATCAACGACGACGAGCCCGGACTGCACGAGGACTACAAGCGCTGGCTCGAGACCCTGGCCCCGTTCGATGCGAGCCCCGACCGGTACCGTCACAACCGCACCGGCGAGGACAACGGAGATGCGCATCACAAGCGGCAGATCATGGGGCGCGAGGTGGTGGTCGCCATCACCGAAGGCAAACTCGATTTCGGGCCGTGGGAACAGATCTTCTACGGTGAGTTCGACGGCAAGCGCACGAAACGGGTGCTGATCAAGATCGTCGGCGAGTGAGCCGGCAACGGCACGGGAGGAGCGGATGAACATCGGGAAAGTTGGGATTTGGACGTTCGTACTGGACCTGCAGCCATCCGCGAAAGCACGGGAGGCGGCGGCGGAGATCGAGCAGTTGGGCTTCGGGGCACTGTGGATCCCCGAGGCGATGGGGCGAGAAGCATTCACCAGCGCGGCGGTACTGCTCGGGGCGACTCGAAAGATCGTTGTTGCCACCGGCATCGCGAATATGTGGGCACGCGACGCCATGGCGATGGCGTCGGCGCAGAAGACGCTCTGTGAGGCCTTCGACAACCGCTTCCTGCTCGGCATCGGCGTCAGCCACGCACCGCTGGTCGGCATGCGCGGACACGATTACTCGAAGCCCCTCTCCGCGATGCGCACTTACCTCGACGCGATGGATGCGGCGCCGTTCATGGCGTGGCCGCCGGCCGAACCGCCGCAGCGTATCATTGCGGCGTTGGCGCCGAAGATGCTCGAGCTGGCAAGGGACAGAGCGCTCGGTTCCCATCCGTACTTCGTGCCGCCCGAGCACACGAGCGTAGCGCGGCGCATTCTCGGATCGGGCCCGCTGCTGGCGCCGGAACAGGCGGTCGTGCTCGAGACAGACCCGGGCAAGGCCCGCACCATCGGGCGGACCCACATGTCGACCTATCTCGGCCTGCCCAACTATGTGAATAACCTGAAACGCCTCGGCTTTACCGACGACGACATCGGCAATGGCGGTAGCGACAGGCTGGTAGATGCGATTGTCGCCTGGGGGACGATCGATGACGTGGTCCGCCGGGTGAAGGCACACCATGACGCCGGCGCGGACCACGTATGCATCCAGGTGCTCGAAGAGGATCCGCGCGCCGTGCCGCTGCGGCAGTGGCGCGAACTGGCGGCCGCGCTGCTGTAAAGGGTGCCTCGCCCGACGACCTGAGGAGGCGCCGCTCCCTCGCATCTTCCGGCGGCGTGGCCGAAGCGAAGCGACCCGGAGGCTTCAATGATCAAGGGATATGCCGGCCGCGTGCTGGAAGTGGATCTGGCGAACCGCACCTCCACGTTCAAGCCGCTCGACGAGGAGACGGCGCGGCTCTACATCGGCGGCAAGGGCTACGGCACCCGGCTGCTTTACGACCTGACCGAGCCGGGTATCGATCCGCTCGGGCCTGATAACCCGCTCATCTTCGCCACTGGGCCGCTCAACGGTTCGGTGGCGCCGCAGTCGAACCGCTTCGCCGTGGTGTGCAAGAGCCCGCTAACGGGAGGCATTGGCAATGCCGCGTGCGGTGGTTCGTTGGCGTACGGCTTGAAGCGCGCCGGCATCGACGTCCTGATCGTGCAGCGCCAGTCGGCGACGCCCGTGCGCCTGGTCATCGACGGCGACCGCGACGCCGTGCAGTTCATCGACGCCGCTGACCTCTGGGGCAAGGGGACGTACGCAACTCAGGAGGCGCTCGGCAAGAAGCATTACCACGCCGTCATCGGTCCGGCCGGCGAGCACCTGGTTCGCTACGCCGGCATCGTCTCCAACGAACGTATGGCGGGCCGCACGGGAGTCGGTGCGGTGATGGGCTCGAAGCGGTTGAAGGCGATCTCGGCCAACGGCACGCGCAAGCTCGAAATGGACGACCCGGAGCGGTTCAAGGAGTACACCAAATGGGTGCGCGAGATGTTCCGCGACCACCCGGTGCTCGGCGGTACGCTGACGCGCTGCGGGACGGCGAACATCGTCAACACCACCAACGCACGCAACATCATTCCGACGCACAACTTCAAGTACGGCCACTTCCCGGAGGCGATGAATCTCTCCGGCGAGTACCTCGCCGATCACGAGATCGTCGGCGTGAAGTCGAGCTGCATTCACTGTCCGGTGACCTGCGGCCACGACGTTATGGTTGACGGCGTCGGACGTGTGAAAGGCCCGGAGTACGAAACCCTCGGTCTGATGGGCACAAACCTCGAAATCCCGGATGTAAAGAACGTCACCGAGTGGAGCTATCTGGCTGACGATCTCGGGATGGACACCATCAGCCTCGGTTGCGTGCTCGGGTTCGCGATGGAGTTACAGGAGCGCGGCATGCTGAACGCCGGGCTCCGCTTCGGCGATCCGGGCGGGGTGAGCGACATGATCCGGGACGTCGCCCATCGCCGCGGTCTCGGCAGCGATCTCGCCGAGGGTGTCAAGCGCATGAGCGAGAAGTACGGTGGGCACGAGTTCGCCATGCACGTGAAGGGTCTCGAGCTGTCCGCCTACGACCCGCGGGGGTCCTTCGCCCAGGGGGTCGAGTACGCGACCACGAACCGTGGCGGCTGCCATGTTCAGGGCGCGAGCATGTACCTCGAATCGGTCGGGCCGCTGACGATTAACCCGCAGAGCCTGCGGCTCAAGGCTGACATCCCGGTGCTGCAGCAGAACCTCGCCTGTGCCATCAACTCCATGGTGCTCTGCATTTTCACCACGTACGGGCTCATGCCGAGGGCGGTACACGAGCTGAACCCCAACTCTTTCACCTACAAGGCGCTGACGTTCGCGCTCGAGCACAGCGGCCCGATGTTGCGGACGGTCATGGGTATCAAGGGCAAGCCGATGCTGTGGTTCGAGAAGTGGCTCACGTACATCACCGGCACGCCGTTGTCGGGTGGCCACCTGCAGGAAATCGGCGCGCGCATCTTCAACCTCGAACGCATGTACAACTTGAGAGAGGGAAAGACTTCCAAAGAGGACACGTTACCGCCGCGGATGTTGAATGAGCCGACGTTCCCGCACATGACCGCGGGGCATCCGCTGGGGCAGCTCCTGCCGCGCTACTACCGGCTACGCGGTTGGGACACCAACGGGGTGCCGACGAAACGCACGCTGGAGCGTTTGCAGGTGCGGGTGTAAGGAGAGCGCATGGCGGTCACGGTCGAGCTCACCTACGACATGAGCAAGGCACTGGGGGTGCCTCGCTTCGAGGTTGACGGTGCGGCGACGGTGGCGGACGTCGTACGGCGCACGCGCGAGCGCTTCGGGGTGCGGGCCGACGAGTTCGAGAAGCTCACGAGGGTGGCGGCGGTGGCGATCAACGGCGTATTGGCCAACAACCGCAAGGGGATGCGCACCCCGGTCACCGACGGGGATCGGGTTTCTTTCCTGAAGGCAGCAGCCGGGGGTTGAATGTCGCAGCGGCACGGCTGCGCGGTGGCTGGACGAGAGGGTAAATGCGCACAACCGGCACGGCCCTGGTCGTCATGGCGCTGCTCGGCATCAGCAGCCCTGTCGCGGTCACCGGTGTGCGCGCAGCGGATGGACCGGTGCCCAGGATCGGCACGGTGCCCCCGCCGTCCCCGACCGTGACGCCGACGTCCTGCATTGCGGAGTGGGCGTGGTTGAGCCGTGACCTGCCCGCAAGGGCCGTGGCGGGGACTCCGTTTGCGGTCCACTACAAGTGGCGCGGAGGAACGGCCAGGATCCGGAGGATCGAAGAGACGTTGCCTGCGGGGTGGCAGGTGTTGTCCCCGCCCTGGACGCAACGTTCAGGCGATACCTACGTCTGGGACACGTGGGTCTCGTACGGTTTTTCCGTGTTGCAGATCGACATTCTTCCGCCTCGTGAATCGCCGAGCGGGGACTACCGCTTCAGTGGCAGCACGATCTCCTGGCACTCGTGCAATGGCGAGGTGGGGTGGGGTATCGAGGGTGCGTCGACGGTCTGCGTGGAACCGTGGTCGACTCCCTGCACGGGGGATTGCCGCGCGGATGGCGCCGTAACGGTCGACGACCTGTTGGTGGCGGTTGGCGTGGCGCTCGGGGAGACGGTGCTCGGAATGTGTCCGGCGGCCGACCCGAACGGCGACGGCACGGTTACCGTCGACGAGATTGTCATGGCGGTGGGTATGGCGGTTGGCGGGTGTCCTGCCGTGGCGACCGGGTCGTGAACGTGGTAGCAGAGCGGTAGCATCGCGCGCGGCCAGCAGCGGTCCGGTCGCGCTAAGGTGCCGGAATTCCAACGAGCCCCCGTAGCTCAGGTGGATAGAGCACAGGATTCCTAATCGAAGTCACGAGTGGTGAAAAGGCACGGAAATACAGTGTTGGCGCGGCTTTTCACAATACGCTAGTGTGCCCCAGGATGCCTCGAAGAGTACCGAAATACCCCGCCACGGGCAAAGTGGTGGGCAAAGTGGTGAGCGTGATAAGCTGCGCCTGAACGAACGCGCTGCCGGCCAGGGAACGCGACCCGCAAAGCCGGACCCACGGCCGGCCGGCCGGCAGCGCAAACTAACAGACCGCGGGAGCCTCGTGGGGGCCGTATGGCGGATCATCCGCTACCCGACCGGCAAGCGATAATCCGGCGACTCGAACAGCTAACCGGGGACCTCAAATCTGCCCGAGCTTCGGTGGCGGTGCCCGACCATATCAAGCTGGCACTCCAACAACTTTCGCGGCCGTCGGCCGAAACTCTCGCCCTGAGCAACCTGTTTCGAGAGATACGTGCAGCCCTCGACAACCCCGTTCCGGACGCTGAAGAGATTGACGATCTGGTGAATCTGCTCATTGAGTCGCTGGACGAGAAAAAACGAATAGCTGCGGCAGAACGATTGCTGACACGGTATCCGTCGCCGATCTACACGAAGCGCCGGGCGATGGTATTACCCGAGCTACGGCGTCGGGCGGCTGTACGCGGCGTTTCCATCAAGGCGGTTTTGCACGATGTGGCGCTTGCGGCGCTGTGGCAGGTGGTCGACACGTGCGGCGACCTCACTCCCGCCGAGTTACCTGAGATACGGAAGAAGATTCGGTCTGGCTTGAACGCCGTCATGACGGCAGATCTTGCGGGTTCCGATTGGCGACAGCGGAGGCGGATCATAAGCCTCGACCATGCGCCCGAGGGAACAACGAACCCGGCAGCCGAGATTGAGGCGCGGCTTGCGGTAGAAAGTCTCGTCGCTTCCGCCCACCTTTCGAGCAGGGAAACGGCGGTGGTCGCCGCGGTAAGTGAAGGCAAAACGCTGGCGGAAGCTGGCCGCGCACTCGGAGTGAAGGAATCGACGGCGCGCGTACTCTTCTGGAGGGCGAGGAGAAAGTTGGTTGGCGTGTAAACGCTACGGGCTGTTTTCCGGGGGAATGGGCGAACGAACCCTGCCCCGGGAGGTGGCCCAATGGTGTCTTATCTCGCGTTGTACCGCGGTAGTTCGCTGGCGACCGCCGAGCTTATCTCCGTCTCGACGGACCCCGCGCTGATTTCCGCGGTTGCATCGACACTGCTCAAACAGGCTACTCCGCCGCCCGACGATGCGGCCGCGGCGGCATTGCGTAACGGTCGCCGTCGCGCTTTGCGGCTTATCCACAAGCAGGCCGGAGCCTGACCGTGGACGATGCCACGGCCGAATCGCCCCTGCTCGCGGCCGCACTGGAGTACATCGGCCGCGGCTGGTTACCCATCCCGATCCCATATCGCAGCAAGGCCCCCATTCTGAACGACTGGCCGGCGCTGCGACTCACCGTCGCCACCGCGCCGAGCTACTTCAACGGGCAAGCCGCCAACGTGGGACTGTTACTCGGCACCCCTCTCGTCGACGTCGATCTCGATTGCAACGAGGCGCTAGCCGTCGCCGAAGACTGGCTACCGCCGACCGACCGCACCAGCGGTCGGCCGGATGGGCGCGTAACTCACCATTGGTATCTCTCACCCGAGCCGCTCGTAACGGAACGTCTCAAGGACCCCGCCCTATCGAAGACGGGGAAGGATACGCTCGTAGAGCTGCGCGGCCTGAAAGCCGACGGCACCGTCGGCGCCCAGACACTCGCGCCTCCCTCTACCCACCCCGACGATGAGGCGCCGCTGCGCTGGTACGCCGAGGGCGAACCGGCGACCGTACCGGCGGCTGCATTGCGCGTGGCCGTCCGGCGCGTTGCGGCGTGCGCATTGCTGGCGCGGTACTGGCCCGGCGAGGGCGGACGTCACGATGCCACATTGGCGCTGGCCGGCATGCTGGCCCGGGCCGGCTGGTCGGAGACCGACGCAGGGCGCCTGGTGCGAAGTGTGTGCCGGGCCGCGAGCGATACCGAGGTGACCGACCGGGTGCGAGCCGTGGGCGACACGTTCGCCGCACTTGCCGCCGGCAAACCCGCAACCGGACTGCCCCGGCTCGCGGCGTGTATCAGACATGGTGATATCGTCGCGCCACGAGTCGCACTGTGGCTCGGGAACCGAGCCGATGACGTCGAGGCGAGCGAACCGCCCCCCCTCGATGTGTTCGGCGACGCGACACTTGCCGGGTCGCCACCGCTCGAAGCCGCGATGCTGCCCGAAGTAATCGCGCGGTTCGCCGCCGATGAGGCGGAACGGCTTGGTGTGGATCTGGCCATGCTGGCGCTGCCGTGCCTCGTCACGGCTGCCGCAGCAATCGACGATTCGCACCGTCTACAACCGAAACGATACGATGCAGGCTGGACGGAGTCGCCGCGGCTGTGGCTAGGGATCGTCGACGAATCCGGCCACCGGAAAACCCCGGCGCTGCGGAAGGCAACGGCGCCGCTTCGGGCAATCGAGAGAGATTGGCTCAAGACGGACCTGCGCGCGCTGGCCGACTACGAAAAAGCGATGCAACGCCACCGGGCCGCGATGCGACGCAAAGGCGGAACGGACCTTGACGAACCGGCCCGGCCGACGGTGCGCCGGCTCGTGGTGGACGACGCGACGATCGAGTCACTGAGCGACATCTTGGCGGACAATCCGCGCGGCGTTTTGTGTGTACGAGATGAGCTGTCAGGCTGGTTCGCGTCGTTCGACGCATACCGGAAGGCTGCCGGGCAGGACCGCGCACATTGGCTCGAACTCTACAACGGCGGACCGCGGCCGATAGACCGCGTGGTGCGCGGCCGAGTGCTCGTCCCCAACTGGTCGGCGTGCTTGTTGGGCGGAATCCAGCCCGGACCCATGCGCCGGCTCGCCGGCAAGATCGACGATGACGGGTTGCTGCAACGGTTCGTCGTGGTGTTTCCCGCGCCCGGTGCCGCGGAAGTCGACCGCGCACCCGACTACGAAGCACTACACGCTTACGCCCGCACGTTGCACGCGCTGGTGAGGCTCGATCCGGCCGGCGCGGTGTACCGCCTCGACGACGACGCACAAGCCGTGCGGGGCGTCGTAACCCGCGTCGCGCATAACGTCGTCGCACTGCCGGACACGTCGCCGGCGTTCCGATCGCACCTTGGCAAATGGGACGCTCTCTTCGCTCGGTTGACGCTCGTCTATCATCTCGTCGACGCCGCATCGAACGGCACCGAACCGGCGCCCTTCGCGTCGAGCGACACCGCGGAACGAGTCGGGCGACTCATGTCTGACTTCCTGTTGCCACATGCCGCTAAATTCTATGTTGATCTGCTGGGCAGCGAGCACCTGACGCACGCGCGCTGGATCGCCGGTCACATACTGGCACATGCTCTCGAACGGATCAGCGCACGCGACGTAGGGCGCGCCTATCGTGAGCTGCGCGGCGATGGACGCCGCATCGCCGCAACCATGGCGCAACTCGAAGTGGTGGGGTGGGTAACGCCGATCGACACGACCCGTGGGCCGTTCCCAAGTAAATGGGCAGTCAACCCGCAGGTCCATACCCGCTTCGCCGCTCGCGCCGCGGCCGAACGGCGCCGCCGCGAAGCCGTGCGACGCCAGGTCGCCGAAGCCGTAGCCGAGCTTGGACTCACCCCGGAGGACGCGTGAATCTCTTCGACCGGGTGCGCGCCGGCACAAAAAGCGTCCCAAATGTCACTCGCGCGTGCGAGCGTACAAAACAAACAGCACACATTTTTAACATACATACATTGCTCTCTCCTCGAAATCCTCAAGTGACACTTGGGACGGTCCCTCGAAACAGCCGGCCGGGCTGCAAGCACGTCACCGACCCGGAGCTTGTCGCGTTCTACGACGCGCACCCGGAGCTGACATGCGCGAAATGTTTTCACGAGGGCGTAGGGCTCGTAAACGGTTCGGATGGTCTTGCGGGGTAAAAAAGTATGCACAAGACCGCCAACTATGCTCCCCGCCCGGATCCAGCCGGCCGCGCACAGGACTATCAATCCCGTGGGGCACCCGCCAGCCCGCACCGGACAAGGGTTTCCGCACGCACTTTGCCCGCACTTTGCCCGGATTCGCCGCGGTTGCTGGGGCTGGAAATGGCCGCTCGATACCTCGGTGTTTCGTACTCGGTGTTCCGTCGATGGGTCTTTGCCGGCGAGATCCGGGCCGTGCGCTTGCCGTCGAGCCGCCGGCCGGGCCGCGAGAGCCGTCGGGTGTACGTCGACCGTGCGGACCTCGACCGCTTCGTCGAGCAACACAAGGGCTGACGAGACATGGCGAAGACCTACACCCAGCCCACCCCCAAGCACGGCAGCCGCACCCTTAACCGCCTCTACCGCGAGCGAAAACTCGATGGCCGCACCGAGCTTTCACGCGACATCAACGCCATTCAGGACGCGCTAGCCGCAGAGAGGGGCGGTTGGGAGCGATGTTCCGCCGCGGAGAAAGTGCTCTTCGAGCCGCTGGCTTTCGCTGCCGTCTGGCTCCGCCTCATGAACCGCTACGTGGCCGAGCACGGTGGGTTGCTCGACCCGACGGGCGAGCCTATCGGCGCGGCAAAGCTCTATTTCGTCAATTTCAACTCACTGGTTCGCGCATGTACTGCGTTGGGGCTTCGGCCGCCCGAGCCGGCACCGGCGTTGACCCTGGGTGAGTATCTCCAGGCACGCGCCCAGGCCGCCACAGAGCCCGCAGGAGGCACGATCGAGAGCCCCACCGACTCCTTGCCCGCGCCCGACCGCGCCGACCCGCCAGAGGCCGCCTAGCCATGCGCCGCACCCGCACCCGTGGCCCGCCGCGAGGCCCGCCACGTTGACCCTCAAAGTGCAACGCATCGTGACACGATGCGAAACTACGATTCTCAGGAACGAGACGAACGAACTACAACCGAAAGGCACAGACCAAATGGATACCTCGAAGTTCTACAAGAGCCCCTACTTCAAAGCCTCCGAGCTTGACGCTCCCGTGACCCTCACCATCAAGGACGCCGTGTCCGAAATGATAGGTCAGGGTAAGGACGCGGAACTGAAGCTGGTTGTCTATTTTCGCGAGGATAGCCGAGGCTACATTCCGAACAAGACCGCCTACCGCACCGTCAAGGACGCCTGGGGCACTGACTCCGACGACTGGGTCGGCCGCAAGATCGTACTCTACCCCGGCGAGGCGATGTTCGGTGGGGAGCCGGTCCCTAGCATCAAGGTCCGCATGCCGCAGCCGAAGCCGGCCACGGTGGCGAAGCCGCCGCCGGTCGCCGATGTCGACCCGGCCGACGACGTCGACCCCGACGACGCCGACGACCCGACGGACTTTGCCGATGATGCGAGAGAGGTATGACCAATGGCGTACACAGCTAGCGTTACTGACTTGATCATCTTCGCCGTGGAACAGGACCATTGCGTTGCGGCCGAGCTGCTCCATCTGACCCTGGGGTTTGCCCGCACAGCCGGCGACTTCGCTCGGCTTCGCGAAGCGGCGTTGACCTGCTGTTTCGACGAAGACCCCGCGTTGGAGCGCAAGCGGCGAGCGGTGGCCCGAGCGGCCGCCGGCAAGCTCAAGCAACTGGAGGCACGAGCGTAAGACCATCGGCCCGGACCGGAGCGGCGTGCGCCCGGTCCGGGCCTAACAACCCGAGGGCGAGGAATGACTGTTGAAGTACCGCGCGGGCTCACACGTGCCGAGCAAGAGACCGTGATCCGTTGGGACGCGGAAGAACGGGTTGTGTGGGTATGGACGGCGGACCCGTCGACCCTCCGCAAGCTCCACCGACTCGGCTTGGCCCACTTCACGGAGGCCCGGCGCAAGGACGGCGGACTTCACGGCCGGGAGTATCGTATTCCCCTGGCCGACTTCCGATGGGGGTTGCGCCGTCGGTCGACCCGGCGAGACAGGCCGTTTTTGCCGGCCGGACCCCGCGAGGAAGCCACTTCGAGCACCGAACCGGGCCGGGACGACCCAACCCCCGTACCCGCCGCCCCGGCGCGTTCTGAGGGCCAGTTTCGCGGAGGGGCGGCATGACTGACCCTCGCTTCCTCGTCTTCCTCGTTGCCGAGCTTGTTGCGGCCGCGATCTACCTCGTTGGGGTGTCGGGATGACCGACCGTGACGCACTTATGGCCACGGCCAGCGAGCTAGGCCCCGATGAACTTCGCGTTCTCCGACTGCTGGCCGCCCGGTTGGCACTCGGGCGACGGCAGTACGGCGCGCTCGACCTTGACCGCGACACGCGAGACTTCGGCGTTGAGGCCGTCGCCGAGGCCGCCGACTTGGCCATCTATCTCGGTATGATGCTGTGCCGGGAGACGCTGTGCAGATGACCCACCTACCGCCCGACTGCGACTTCGACGTGCCGATTGATATACGGCGCGAGCAACGACCCGCCCCCGACGCTGCTCACGCGCTGACATATCAGCGCCGAGCCCGGCCGGAGGGATGGCGCCCCGGTGGCGTCGTTGCCTACGCACGCCCCGGCGAACCACCGGCGAAGCTGATTCGGCGATTCGTCACGATGGTCATGCGTGAAGGCGTTCTGGTCGACGCCCGCCGCCGCGAGCACGCAATACGCCCGGGTGAGCGTCGCCGCGTCAAGAGGGCGCGTGCTGCGGCACGCCGGCGGAAGGCAGGGCGCGAGTGACCATCGTCGAGGCGATGCGCGACCCGGCGTTATTCGGCCGCTGGTTTTCCGGCGAGAGCTGGGCGCCCTGGTTCGTGGCACTCCGGGCCGTGTTCGGCTTGCCGCTGGCCCGGGCCGAGATGGACGTGTACCACCGTCACACCGGGCGCCAGCTACCGCCGGCCGCACCGGCGCGCGAAGTGTGGCTGCTGTGTGGACGCCGGGGCGGTAAGAGTCTGGTTGCTTCCACGGTGGCGGTATTCCTCGCGTGCTTCCGTGACTGGACGCCGGTCCTTGCGCCCGGCGAGGTTGCGACCATCGCGCTCATTGCGGCCGACCGTCGCCAGGCGCGTACTCTCATGCGGTACATCAGCGGGTTCTTCGACGGCGTGCCTCTGCTGGCGCGGATGGTCGCTAACCGCACGCGCGAGACTATCGAGCTTGATAACCGCGTTGTGATTGAGATCCACACGGCGAGCTTCAGGGCAACCCGTGGCTACACGCTCGCAGGCGTTGTGGCAGATGAAGTGGCGTTCTGGCCGACCGATGAACACGGGGTGAATCCCGATACCGAGATCCTGAACGGGTTACGCCCCGGACTGGCGACCACGGGCGGGATGCTGCTCTGCATTACCAGCCCCTATGCAAGGAAGGGCGCGGCATGGGAGGCGTACCGGCGCAACTACGGACAGGACCACGCCCCGGTGCTTGTGTGGCAGGCATCAACCCGCGCGATGAACGCCACGGTACCATTGCATGTTATTGACGAGGCGTACGCGTCCGACCCTGCCGCTGCGGCAGCGGAGTGGGGCGCCGAGTTCAGGACCGACGTCGAGACGTACGTTCCGCGCGACGCCGTTGACAGGTGCGTGGTCCAGGACCGCCGCGAGTTTCCGCCGTCGCGTGCGCTGCGATACGTGGCGTTCGTCGACCCGAGTGGCGGTTCGGTGGATTCCATGACGCTTGCCATCGCGCACGCCGAGGGGGACCGCGCGGTTCTCGATCTTGTGCGCGAGTGGCGACCGCCATTCTCGCCGGCCGTGGTGGTTGCGGAGGCGTGCGGGTTGCTCCGGGAGTACGGAATTCACCGGGTGCGTGGTGATCGTTACGGTGGAGTGTGGCCACGGGAGCGGTTCGCCGCCTACGGCGTGACGTACACGCCGTGCGAGCAGACCCGATCCGAGTTGTATCAGGCGCTCCTGCCGCGCCTCATGAGCGGGACGATTGAGTTGCTCGACGATCCGCGGCTTGTTCACCAGCTTAGCCAGTTAGAGCGACGCACCGGCCGGAGCGGCAAGGACAGTGTCGACCATGCGCCGGGCCAGCATGACGACGTAGCGAACGCCGCGGCGGGAGCTTTGGTAACCGTGGGCGGGCCATACGCATCGTTCACCATGGTCAGGCCGTTGATTGTGTGAGCTTATCAACGTGCGCCGCTAGGCGCCCTTACACGCAGGAGATGAGAACATGAGAACGTTCGAGACTTACAGTGAACTTCGGAGGGTAGCGCTACAGGCGCTCGCAGCGACACAGGACGCCGACGTCCTGGCGCAACGGGCCACGGCCACCTTGAGTGGCATTTCGGACGAGTGGCGCGCGAAGGCCGACATGATCCGACGCGACGCGGAGTTAAGCGACGCCGGCAAGCAGAGCCGCATCGAGGAGCTTCGCAAGGCCGCGAGCAAGCAGGCGAACGCCTTCATGCGCGAGTCGCGGGCTATCGAGCGCATTGACGCCGCGTTGGACGCGGCCGATAGCTGGACGGAGTCGACGTTGCTCCGGGGCATTACCGAGCATCCGCGCGATGTCGCCCAGGCGAACTACTGGGTCTGGCTGTTCGGACGGTGCAGTGCGGCCGGGCTGGAGGACCGTGTGCGTGGAGCCGTTACCGACGACAATCTGTTGGGTGCGGCGCTGGTGTTCATCGAGGCGACCAACCGGGCGAAGGCCCCGATCCTGGGCGACGCGGAGCAAGAGGTATTGACGGACGTTGCTCGCGTGTTTCACGAGGCGTGGCCGAATGAGTTAGAGCAGTTACGTTCCGCGCTTGCGGCGCTCGAACGGGTGCGGCATGCGGTGTTCGACCGGTTCCGCAACGTTGCCGGACAGCCGGCGCACGTCGACGAATTATGGGACGGGCTTACGATCCGGGATCGCCCGAAGGCCGCTGCGGCATGACGGCAGGGCAGATCACGCGGCGGGGCGGGTGCCGGCGGGTTTCCCAGACCCGATCCGGCCGGCCGCCGCTATCTCCTGAGCTACGCCGGCTCGTTCGTGCGTGGGTAGATGTCGACGAGTTCGAGCAACGGCTGTTCCTCGCCGTGGTACTGCGTCGCCGTGATCTTGCAGACGCCACGCCACGGGGATCAGCATGAACACCAGTGCCAAGGGCCGCCGCCTCGAAGGGCGCAGCAAAGCCGTGCTCGAAGCTGCGGGTTACACCGTGATTCGTGCGGCGGCGTCCAAGGGACCTTTCGACCTTGTGGGCTGGTCGGCAACCGACGTGGTTCCTGTGCAGTGCAAGGCCAACCGGCCGCCCGGGCCGGGTGAACGGGAGGCGCTGCGGCTTGTACCGGTGCCACCTAACGGCCGGCGGTTGATCCATGTGTGGATGGACCGGCAGCGGTGGCCCCGGGTTGTAGAAGTGTGATGGTCGCGCGCGGCATGGTCGCCGCCGTCGATCGGGGCGCCGATTACGGCCGACTCCGATGCTCGGCTTCGAGGATGTCGCAGGCCAACGCGAGCCCGCGCTTGACGCTATAGTATCATGGCGCTAACTTAACGGCCGGAAGGAGGGCCATGGCATGGCCGACCGGGGTTCGCTCAAGAAGGTGCCGATCTACTTTCCGCCGGAGCTTCACGAGCTGGTGCGGAAGATAGCGTTCGACAACCGCACGTCGATCAACAAGCTGGTGCTCGAATGGATAGCGGCGCACGCTGTACAGGCCACGAAGAAGCGGGCCACAAAGAGGGGAGGGTGAGCGCATGGCCGGATCGTTGTTCCGCCCCAGGTACAGACGGACCGGCGGACAGGTGGTCCAATCGGCCGTCTGGTGGATGAAGTTCTACGACGGCAACGGCCGCTGCATCCGCGAGTCGACCGAGACCGACGACAAACGGGAAGCGCAACGGGCGCTGACCGTGCGCGTTGCCGGCGTACTGCGCGGCGAGCCGGTTCGGCCACACGTCGGCAAGCTGACCGTGGCCGACCTTGTGGCCGATGTACTCACCGACTACCGCGTGAACGGCAAGCGCAGTCTCCAGGATGCTGAGCGGCGATGGGAAAAGCATCTCAAGCCGGCGGTGGGGATGTTGCGCGCCGCCAGCGTCGGCACCGATACGGTGCGGCGCTATCAGGCTCACCGGCAGGAGCAAGGCGCGAGTAACGCAACCATCAACCGCGAAGTGGCGCTGTTGCGACGTGCCTTCACGCTCGCTTCACAGGCCATGCCGCCGAAGTTGACGGTCAGGCCGTACATGCCGGCGCTGGCCGAGGATAACGCCCGGCATGGCTTCTTCGAGCCGGCGCAGCTTGCTGCCGTCATGGCTTCGCTGCCGTCGACGTCGCAACCGGTGGTCGCCTTTGCCTACCAGACCGGGTGGCGGGTTCGATCGGAAGTGTTGCCGCTTCAGTGGCGCCAGGTCGACTTCGACGCTCACGACGGACGCGGCGAAGTGCGCCTTGAGCCCGGCACCACGAAGAACAAGAAGGGCCGCACTTTCGTTCTGACCACCGAGCTGCGCGAGTTACTTGTGGCGCAACGCAAAGCGACCGACACGGTAGAGCGGCAGCACGGGATCATCTGTCCCTACGTCTTCCATCGCCACGGCAAGCCGATCAGGTCGCTCTATCGGGCGTGGCGGACCGCGTGCCGGAAGGCCGGGTGTTCCGGGATGATCCTGCATGACTTCCGCCGCACGGCTATCCGTGCCATGGTCCGGGCCGGGATCAGTGAGAAGGTGGCCATGGAAATGAGCGGGCATCGGACTCGAAGCGTCTTCGACCGGTACGACGTCACCGGCGGACGGGATCTGACCGAAGCCGCCGCAAAACTGGACGCCGCCGCCCACGTCAATTCCGTGACGGGCAAAGTGACGGGCAAAGTGGCCATTATGCACCCTCGGAGGCGAAACGTAAGTTATTGATTTTGTTCACTTGCCCCCGTAGCTCAGGTGGATAGAGCACAGGATTCCTAATCCTGGGGTCACGCGTTCGAATCGCGTCGGGGGCATTGTCCTTTCAGATTGTTGCGCCGCCCGCTTTGCCCGGCACGCAGCAAGTCACGGATTTGGCAACGGCCGTGACGGGCGAACCGGCCGTGGCATGTGCCGGTCGGCCGCGGCGGCGGATCCCGCTTACGCCGGGCGAGTGCACCGGCGCGTCTACTCCCCGGGCTGCCGGCGAGCCTGGCCGTTGGGCTCCTGACGCAGCGCGCCGGCGTCGAACACGATGAGCTGGTCGAGGCCCGCGGTAACCACGACGAAGCGACCGTCCGGACTGGCGGCTACCCCGCGCGGCCCGGCGGTGATCGGTGTAATCCCGACAACGGCGCGCGTTGCGGTGTCGATGACCAGCAGGCGCCTGTCGCCGAAACTGGTGGCGTATAGGACCGCCCCATCCGGGGCCAGGGCAATGTCCCCGGGAAGATTTCCGGTCGGGATGGTAGCGACGATGCGCGGCTTGCTGAGGTCGACCACGGCGACCCGGTTGGCGGGGCGTTCGAGGACGTAAGCGTGCGTGCGCTGCGGTGCGATCAGTGTGCGTCCCGCCGGGGAGGGCAGATCGACGGCCGCGCGCCGCTGGAGGCTCACCGGATCGTACGTTCCGAATTCACCCCGCAGGCATCCGTGCGGGCACCCGGCGACATAGACCGCATCCGGACTTCCGCCGGCGACAGCGCCGGGTCGCATCGTCAGGGTTGTGCTGCGCTGCACCGCTGGATCGGCGGTGTCGATAGCCCAGAGCTGCGACGTGCCCGGCGTGCCGACGAAAACCGTCCTGCCGTTGGGGCTCACGGTGACTACGCTCGATGATGACTCCCACGGGATCCCGTCCCGACCGATAGGAACGCGCTGTACAACGCTGTCCTTGTCGGTATCGACAATAGTCAGTTGCAGATCTGCGAAGTCGCCAACGAAGAGGCGCTTGCCGTCGGGGCTGAGAGCCATGGCGCGCGGGGCCGGGGGCAGCGGGATGGTAGCCAGCAGCGCGCCGTTCAAGGGCCTGATAACGTACACCTTCCCGCGCGCGGCGACGTATGCCTTGCCGCCGTCCGGCGTGATGGCGATCGCGTCGGGTATGTCGGCCAGGGAGAGCTGTGCCAGTACGGCGGGGCCGAGGTCTGGGCGACGGGAACCGGCGCAGGCGGTCAGGGTCAGAGTCAGCAGGAGCAGGATCGCCGTCGTGCGGCCGCAGATCGATCTCATGAGGGCACTCGGATACCACGCGATCGTGACTTGAACGAGGGGTCGACCGATAGAGCGAAAGCAGCTACTTTCGCGTCGCGGCGCGCAAGTGGCAAGCGCCCGGCGAAAGGAGATCATGTGGAGACGACGAGATTGACCATGGCTATCGCCGCCGGGGCTCTGCTGGTGGCGGGGACGCCGGCTGCTGGGATGGCCGCGGGACCCGGAATCAAGCTTAGCGCGATCAATGCCTCGCCCGGACAGGAAGTGGAATTAACGGCGACGCTGGTTGCCGCGGGCGGCAAGATCGCCGGCACACAGAACGACTTCAGCGTCAAACCGCCGCAAATAAGCGTCAAACGCAAAGCCAACGGCAAGCCGGATTGCACGGTGAACCCGAGCATCAACAAGTCGGCTTCCACCTTCGTATTTCGTCCGGCCAACTGCGGCGGCGATGCCTGCAACACGGTGCGGGTGCTGGTGTTCTCGACCGAGGACGTGGGCACGATTCCCGACGGTTCGGTACTCTACACTTGTAAGCTTCAGCTGGCGGCTGGCGCTCCGGCTGGCACGGTGCCGATCGAGCTCAGCGGCACGATTCTGAGCGACGCAACCGGTGTACGCGTGTGCGGCTCGGCGGACAAGGATACCCCATGCAAGGGCAACGTAAACGGTAAACTGACCGTTACCAAGAAGGATAAAGGCGGCGCCAGGGGTAAGAAGAGGAAGTAGTTGGATCGAACTCGCGATCGAGGGTATCGACGCGACACGGTGCGGGTAACGCCCGTCACGATGGCAGGGGCACGACGAAAGAGTGGGCTACCGCATCCGCGAGAAGGTGATCTCATGCGCGGACTCATGATGGATTACCCGTTGACGCTCACCCACTTCCTGGAACGGGCCCGGTGTCTGTTTCCGCGCAAGGAAGTGGTTACCCGGACTGCCGTTGGGCTGCACCGGTACACCTACCTCGACGTTTATCGGCGCGTGTGCCGCCTGGCCAATGCGCTCGGCAGTCTGGGCGTTCAACCGGGTGACCGGGTGGGGACCTTCGCCTGGAACACGTACCGGCATCTCGAACTCTACCTCGGGGTGCCGTGCGCCGGCGCGGTCTTGCACACGCTGAACATCCGGCTGTTTCCGGAGCAGATCGCGTTCATAGTGAATCACGCTGCAGACAGGGTCATCTTTGTCGACGAATCGCTGGTGCCGGCCCTGGAGCCGCTGGTGCCGCAGCTCACCGGCGTCCGAACGTTCGTCATAATGGGAGATGGGCCGTTACCGGACACGTCGTTGCCGCGGGCGGTACGATACGAGGAACTTCTCGCCGCGGCACGGGAGGACTATGCCTTTCCGGTGCTCGACGAGCACGCGGCGGCCGGGATGTGTTACACCTCGGGTACCACCGGGAATCCGAAGGGCGTCGTGTACAGTCATCGAGCCCTCTTTCTGCAGAGCCTCGCGCAGGCGAGCGCAGACGCCTTCGGACTCGGGGAGGCCGACGTCGTCATGCCGGTGGTGCCGATGTTCCACGCCAACGCCTGGGGATTGCCCTACAGCGCCACTATGGTTGGCGCCACCCATGTCTACCCGGGCGCGCAACCGACGCCGGAGGATGTTGGGGGGTTGATTGAAGAGTGCCGCGTCACGGTCACCGGCGGAGTGCCGACGGTGCTCATCGGTCTTCTGGCGGCGATGGAAAAGCGCCGCGTCGATCTCTCGAGCTTGCGTTGTGTTCCGTGTGGTGGATCGGCGGTGCCGCAGGCATTGATCGAGCGCTTCCAGAGCCTGGGTGTCAGCGTTGTGCAGGCTTGGGGAATGACCGAAACGGCGCCACTGGCGACCCTGTCGCGCCCCCGTAGTTCCATGAACGGTTGGAGCGAGGCGGAGCGCCTGGCGGTGCGCGCCAAGCAAGGGACGCCCGTGCCCGGCGTGGAGTTGCGGATCGTCGGCGAGGATGGCAACCCGTTGCCGTGGGACGGCACGACGTTCGGTGAGCTTCAGGTGCGTGGGCCCTGGGTTGTCGGTGCGTACTACAACGACCCGCGATCGACCGAAGCCTTCCATGACGGCTGGTTCCGCACGGGCGACGTGGCGACCATCGATGCCGACGGGTACATGCGGATAACTGACCGCGCCAAGGACGTCATCAAGAGTGGCGGCGAGTGGATTTCGAGCGTCGAGCTGGAAAACGCGATTATGGCTCACCCGGCGGTGCTCGAAGCGGCGGTAATCGGCCTGCCACACGAGCGCTGGCAGGAAAGACCGCTGGCGTGCGTGGTGGTCAAGTCCGGTGCGGAGCTAACGAGGCAGCAGGTACTCGATCATCTCGAGTCGCGGGTCGCGAAGTGGTGGATGCCGGAGGACGTGGTGTTCGTTGACACCCTGCCGAAAACGAGCGTCGGCAAGATCGCGAAGCGGGATCTACGGGAGCGGTTCAAGGAGCGTAAGTGGGGTTGATGGGTGCTCAATCCCTCAATCCCCTCACGACCCAGGCCCTCAAGCCCTCAGGCCCTCAAGCGGTATCGCTCCCTGCCACGCTGACTCGCTTCCGCTGACTGTGGTTGGCTGGGGTGGGGGCGGCGTTGGGATGCGGACCGTGACCGTGGTGCCCACGCCAAGGTCGCTGGTCAGCTCGACAGTTCCACCGTGTGCTTCGGCGACCGCCTTCACGATGAACAACCCGAGGCCATTGCCGTGGATGTGGTTGCTCTCTGCGCGCCTCCGATAGCGTTCGAACAAGGGGGTCAACTCGGTTTCGGGTATGCCCGGCCCGTTATCTGAGACGGCGAGGGTGACCTCGCCATCGCCCGCTTGCGTGCGAACGGTGACCGTGCCCCCGGGGGGCGTGTACTTGATGCCGTTGTCGAGCAGGTTGGACACCACGCGTTCGATTTGCAGGGCATCGACCGGCGCACTGGGCAGCGCCGGATCGGGTTCGAAGTGCAGGGTGATGCCTTTGATCTCGGCGGCACTGCGTGCCAGCGCGAGGGCATCTTCGACGACGTCACGCAGGTCGGTCATGCTACGGTTTACATCCAGCCGGCCGGCCTCGATGCGCGCCACGTCGAGCAAATTGCCGGAGAGCTGCAGGACGCGTCGCACATTGGCGTGAATGCGCCTCACCAATCCGGCCTGATCGCCGGTCAGCGGGCCGGCATTGCCATCGAGCAACAGGTTGGCGAGCGACTGGATGATGCTCAGCGGGTTCTTGATGTCGTGCGTCACGGCCGACAATGCTTCGGTTGCCAGGCGCTTACGTTCCCGTGCCTTCTCCTTGCGGTCGCGGCTGCGGACCAGCTTCGCTTCGAAGCCGAAGAAGAGGGCGACGACGAAGAGAAATGGAATGCGCAGCATGTACTTCCCGTCGAGCACCTCCCCGGCCCCCAGAAAGTGCGACAGGGTGGAGAGGTGGACCAGGCCGATGAGGGCCGCCGCGCCCACGACCAGCTCGACCCGCTCGGTCAGGGCCCCGATGAAGATCACCAGAAAGAACACCGGGAAGAAATCGACCGACGTGCCATCGGTGAGACTGAGTCCGACGGCGAGGGCGGCGATGTCGAACAATACGATGCCGGCGTCGAACCAGCGCCGTCCGCGCCAGCGATTGAAGTACTTCGAGAGCAGTAGGTTGGAGGCCAAGTAGGCGGCGATGAACAGGGCAATCGCGGGCGGTGTGGCCGCGCTGTCGCTGCTGAACAAGAGCAGATACGACGTCGCGATGATCAGGACCCAACGCAGTAGTACCAACATGTGACTCTCTCCCAACCCCACCCCACGGTTCCGCATGCCGGCGAAGTCTGCAGGATCCATACCACTTGCGCTTCTCTTCGCGTTTTGACTTCGTAGCCAACCCGCAGGTCTGCGATGCGGCCCTGTGCCCGCACTTTTTCGCCGATCCGGTCCTTCGCCACAGCCTGGAGAAGTGGCCTTCCGGGGAGCGATTTCGCCCCGGGCAGCCCTCCAACACGCTGAACTTGCTGTGTAAGCTCGCAAGCAGTCGCGAAGAGAGCGTTGCTAAGCTGCCAGCGTTAGTCGCTTAGCGGTCTGGCAATTTCGTGACGTCCGTCGGGCAGTCTCAAGGTCGAGCCGCGAGTTCGAGGTTGCCCGTTTGGAAACGCGGACTATGCTGCGCATCACAGTGATCGCAGCGGGCCATTCGGGAGCCACCGGTTGCGCGGTCGGGGTGCCGGCGCAGGTCGAGTCGGCGGGCGTGTGCGTCGATGCCCTTCGGTGGGCGGACGAGCGTGCGGTGGCTGGCGTCTTGGCGCGGGCATTCATTGACGACCCACTTGTTGTGGCCATTTGCCGTGGAGCGCCAGCGCGGCGCCTGCGACGATTGTGGTGGAGCTTTCGGATTGCGGTGCGCAGCCACTGCCTGGCGGGTCAGCCGGCGTGGACGATCGTCGATGCTGCCGGTGTGCCCCTTGCAGTGGCACTCGTGATCCGTCCGCCTGTACCGTCCGCCCCGGTAGCCGACGGTTGGTTTGCGCTCTGGGGATCGTTGCGTGTGGGGCCGGGGACGACAAGACGCAGCCTGCTGGCGGCGCACGCCATTCGCCGGCACGAGCCGCTGGGGCAGTTCACCTATCTCCGGACCCTGGCGGTCGATCCGGCCTGGCAGCGTCGAGGATTGGGGTCGAGGCTGGTGCGGCAGGTGCAGCGCGCGAGCGCGCCGCAGCTACCGCTATATCTCGAAACCTCGCGGGCCGAGAACGTTGGATTCTATCGCCGGTTGGGGTTCGAGCTTGCGGGCGAATTCACCTGCCTCGGCGTTCGGCTCTGGCGCCTGTTGCGCGCGCCGGCGGGGGCAACGTAGCGCGCTTGCATCGGTTCGGCTGAGTAGGGACTTGCCGTGGTGCGCCGCCGCGGGGGTGCCGGCGACCAGCGCCAGACATCGAGCGCCAAGAAAGTGTCTTACCTGACTTCGCCGGTGAACGTGCGGCGCTGCCGAGCGAGTCGCAAGGCAACACGGGCGAATGCCATGTTATGTGGGCTTGGTGGCGCGCCACTTGCTTTGGCGAGTGAGCGCGTGCTCATTTGCCGGGCGGTGGGGGGCGGTTGGTGATAGCGGGGTAGGGGTGTCAGTGTACGCTGGCGGGCCGGTTGGCCCGTGGCGTGCCGACGGTGGCGAGCGGCGCGGTTTGCACGCTGCGCGCGAGGCAGTGCCGATGGCTATGACATCTCCCACTCCGGCTGTTTCTGTGGTCGTTATCGGACGCAACGAAGGCGCGCGCCTGCTGCGTTGTGTCGAGTCGGTGAGACAAATGGTGCCGCCCCCCGGCGGAAGACTGATCGAGTTGATCTATGTCGACTGCGCGTCCACGGACGGCAGCGCCGAGCGTGCGGCCGCCCTTGGCGCACGGGTGGTGCGGGTGCGGAGGGAGCAGGCCTCGATGGCGTCGGCTCGCAACGCCGGGTGGCGCACGGCGATGGGACCCTTCGTCTTGTTTATCCATGGGAACAGGATCCTCGATCCCAGTTTTGTGGCCGGATCGCTGCCCGCGTTCGAGGATCCGCGGGTGGCGGTGGTCTGGGGCTGTCGGCGGGAGAAAGATCCCGGCGGATCGCTGTGCGATCGGGTTCTTGACTTCAACGATTTCTGCGCCACCGGGCTGTCGGAGTTCTGTGGCGGTGAGGCGCTTGTGCGCGCCACGGTGCTCGAAATGGTTGGCGGGTACGACGACACCATGAGCGCCGGCGAGCAATGGGAGACATGCCGGCGTATCCTTGCGCAGGGCTATCGGATCCTTCGCGTGGACAGGGTGATGACCGTGGGCGATACGGGCACCGGCGGCTGGTGGCGGTATTGGCGACGCGCTGTTTACGCCGGGTACGGGTGGGCGGAGGTTGCGGAGCGCCGCCACGATGTCGGCGATCGGTCTTGGGATCGGAAGCTGCGGCGGAACCGGCTTCACGCGACCGCCCTCATCGGGGTGCCGGCCGTCGGAACGGCGCTGTCGCTCGCGGTCGGTGGCTGGGCGCCGATGGCCGCCGCGGCGTTCGTTCTGGCCGCCGCGGTTGGGCACACGGCGATGATGGCCGGGTGGAACGCTGCGGATTTCAGAACCCGGCTCCTCTACGGCTTGCACTTGAACTTGCAGCAGGTACCGCTGCTCGTCGGACAGATCGAGTACTACTGGAATCGAGGCGCGCGGGGACGGCGGCTCGTCGAACAAGGGCAGCCGGTGCGATGAGGTTCCGCACCCGCCCCCGATCGCCCGGCGCCAGGTTTGGTTGCTGCCTTGGGTGTCCGGCGTTGTGCTATCATCCGCGACGTGCGAGGCGTTAACTTTTTTGAGATGGCGTTGCCGCCGACGCGCTTCCGTGTGGGTCTGTTGAGTGAGGCGAGCCATGCGGTTCGCATGAGTGGCGTGGCGTAGCGACGGAGGAGGCGAGCCGTGACGCCGTTGCAGCAGAGCGATGTGGTGCTGGTGACGGGTGGAGCCGGATTCATCGGCTCGAACTTTGTTCGCCTGCTTCTGGCTCGCACCCCGGTGCGAGTGGTGGTCGTGGACAAGCTCACCTATGCCGGAAACCTGCGCAGCCTCGCGGACGTCGCGGCCGACGTGCAGTTCACGTTTATCGAGGCGGACATTGCCGACCGTGCTGCAATGGACGGCGTGTTTGTGGAGTACCGGCCGCGGTGGGTGGTGAACTTCGCGGCTGAGAGCCACGTCGATCGGTCGATCGACGGGCCGCGGGCGTTTGTGTGCACGAACATCGTTGGAACCTTCGAGTTGCTCGACGCGGCGCGTCTGTTTCTGGCGGCTTGCGATGACCGAGCGCGCGAGGACTTTCGCTTCTTGCACGTCTCGACCGACGAGGTCTACGGCACACTCGGAGCGACGGGCTCGTTCTCGGAAACTACCCCATACGCTCCGAACTCGCCGTACGCGGCTTCCAAGGCCGCTGCAGACCACCTCGTGCGCGCCTACCGCGAGACCTTCAGCCTGCCCGCGCTGATCACCAATTGCTCCAATAACTACGGTCCGTATCAGTTCCCCGAGAAGTTGATTCCCCTGACGATCTTGAATGCGCTCGAAGGCAAGCCGCTGCCGATTTACGGCGACGGGCTCAACGTGCGCGACTGGCTCTATGTCGAAGATCATTGCGAGGGAATCCTCTGCGTGCTCGAGCGCGGTCGGCCGGGCGAGAAGTACAATATCGGCGGGGAGAACGAGCGAACCAATCTGGAAGTCGTGGACGCCATCTGCGATGCGATCGAGGCGATCGCCCCGGCGGCGCGCAACGACGCCCTGGCGGCCCGCGGGGTACGCACGTACCGGGAGCTGAAGACCTTCGTGCCTGATCGGCCGGGTCACGACCGGCGCTACGCGATCGACGCGACGAAGATCCGGGTCGAGCTCGGTTGGGCGCCTCGTCACGCGTTCGAGTCTGGCATCGGACACACGGTGCGCTGGTACCTGGAGAACCGCGGCTGGTGCGCATCCGTACAGGCGGGTGTCTACGAACGCGAGCGCCTGGGCCTGGCCAGCGAGCGCCGCGGGTAGCAGGCGATAGGGGTGACGATATGACTGCCGTTGCCGCGCCGGACGGACGCGACCGCCGCCTGCTCGATTTCATCGACACCGAGTTCAGAGTGCTTTCGGGGCACCCTTTGCCGCTCGGGGTCAGTGAAACCCATCGCGGGCTCAACTTCGCGGTGTTCTCGCGTCACGCCACGGCCGTGTGGTTGGTGCTGTTTGCGCCTCGCGAAGCCGAGCCACTGGTCGAGTTGGCGCTCGATCCCGTGTTTCACCGTACCGGTCATGTCTGGCACATGGAGGTCGCCGGTTTGAAGAAGGTGACGCGCTATGGGTGGCGGGCCGATCGCGAGCCGATTGCGCAAGACGGGTTCCATCGCTTCGACAAGTCCAGGGTGCTGATCGACCCGTACGCGAAGGCGTTGACTGGCGGACACCAATGGGGAGTTGTCCACGTACGGGATTCACCGGGCGGCGACGACGACTACCGCGGGCGGCGCTCGGTATTCACGAACGAGCCGTTCGATTGGGAAATCACTCGACCGCCTCGCATCCCGCTACCGGACAAGATCATATACGAGACGCACGTTCGTGGTTTCACGGTCGATCCCTCGTCGGGCGTCGAGCATCGCGGAACCTATCGCGGCATCATCGAGAAGCTACCCTATCTGCGGGAACTGGGAATCACGACCATCGAGCTGTTGCCGGTGTACGAGTTCGACGAAAACGCCAATCGCCGGTGCAACCCGCTCACCGGCGAGGCGTTGAGGAATTACTGGGGCTACGACCCGATCGGATTCTTTGCGCCCAAGGCGTCGTATGCCGTTGCCGGAACCAACGGGCATCAGGTGTACGAGTTCAAGGAGTTGGTTCGCGAGTGCCATCGAGCCGGGATCGAGGTGTTTCTCGACGTGGTGTTCAATCATACGGGCGAGGGGACGGACCCAAACCTGACCTCGAGCTTTCGAGGGCTCGACAACAACGTTTACTACATTCTCGATCCGGTGACCGGGGCCTATCGGGATTACTCCGGCTGCGGAAACACGATGAACTGCAACGATCCGGTCGTGCGCGATCTGATCCTGGACGCTCTGCGCTACTGGGTGTCGGAGTTGCACGTCGACGGGTTCCGCTTCGATCTCGCGTCGATTCTCGGACGCGGGCCGCAGGGCGAGGTGCTGGCGCAGCCGCCGCTCTTGGAGCGCATTGCCGCCGACCCGGTGCTGGCCGACGCGATGCTGATTGCGGAGGCGTGGGACGCCGCGGGACTTTATCAGGTGGGGAGTTTTCCCGCCTGGGGGCGTTGGGCGGAATGGAATGGGCCGTTCCGGGACGACGTGAGGCGGTTCGTTCGGGGCGATCCCGGCTTGACCGGGCAGCTCGCTACCCGCCTGGCCGGCAGTGCGGACCTCTTCCAGGGTTCGGGGCGCCGGCCCTGTCATTCCATCAATTTCGTGACGGCGCACGACGGCTTCACGCTCGCCGATCTCGTCGCGTACAACGAGAAGCGCAATCAGGCCAACGGCGAGGACAACCGCGACGGCTCACCGGCGAACTTCAGTTGGAACTGCGGGGTGGAAGGGCCGACGGCAGATCTTGCGGTCAACGCCTTGCGCGCCCGTCAAACGCGCAACTTCTTCACCCTGCTCATGCTGTCTCAGGGGACACCGATGTTCGTCGCCGGAGACGAAATCGGGCGCACCCAGATGGGCAACAACAACGCCTATTGCCAGGACAACGGGACAAGTTGGTTTGACTGGCAACTTCTCGACCGCAACGCCGACCTGTTCCGGTTTGTCAGATTACTGATCGCCTTCCGCCGGGCTCATCCGGTACTCAGGCGAACTGAGTTCTTGCGTGGTCAGGGGACGACGGAGCACCCGCAGCCAGACGTAACGTGGCACGGGGTCCGGTTGTCGCAGCCGGACTGGGGGACGGCGTCGCGCGCCCTGGCCATGCACCTGGCGGGAGTACACGCGCCGCAACCCGACTGCGACATATATCTGGCGGCAAACGCCTGGAACCAGCCCCTGGAATTCGAGATACCGCGGCCGCCGCCGCACCAGCGCTGGATGCGACTCGTGGATACTGGCCGCCGCAGCCCGGAGGACATCTTCGAGGATGGGCGCGAACCGGCGGTGAATGGCCGGCTTGCTCGCGTCGGCCCGTACTCGTGCATCGTGTTACGGAGCCGCTGAGCGAAAGCGCATGACAACGGCGAGCCCCGATATGGTCGACCTTTCGGCGCCCGGTTGCCGGTTCGGGTCAGAGGAGGCGACGACATGGAAACAGGTCGGCTCAACGAACTGACGCTGGTCGGCGGCGAGTTCCAGAACTCGTTGCAGCGTCACGTGCGGTATTCGCTGGCGCGCGACCGCCGGCAACTCGGTGCCCACGACTGGTTCCGGGCCGTATCGTTGGCGGTGCGCGACTGGCTGGTCGACCGTATGCTGGAGACCGAGGCGCGTTACCACAAGGCCGATGCCAAGCGCGTGTATTACCTGTCGCTGGAATTCTTGACCGGGCGCTCCCTGGGCAACAACTTGATCAATCTGGGCCTCGAGGACGTTTGTCGGAGCATCCTGGCGGAGGAAGGCGTCAAGTTGGATGACGTGCTCGAAAGCGAGTACGACGCCGCGTTGGGCAACGGCGGCCTGGGGCGATTAGCCGCCTGCTTCCTGGATTCCCTGGCAACCCTCGGCATGCCCGGGTTCGGGTATGGAATCAATTACGAGTACGGCTTGTTCCGCCAGGAGATCAGCAACGGTTATCAACGGGAGAAGCCCGATTACTGGCTGCGCGAGACCTCCCCCTGGCTGATCGAACGGCCCGACGAGTCGGTGGCCATTCCGGTCTACGGTCGGATCGAGCATGGTCAGGATCGGCAGGGCAATTACAACCCGATGTGGATGGATTGGCGCGTCCTCGTGGGCGTGCCGCACGACATGCCGATCGCGGGCTACCTCGGTCAGACGGTGAATGTGTTGCGTCTTTACTCGGCCCGTTCGTCGGACGAGTTCGACATGCAGATCTTCAACACCGGCGATTACGTCCGTGCGGCGGAGGAACAGTTGCGATCGGAGACGATCTCGAAGGTACTGTATCCCTCGGACGTCGCTACGGCGGGCAAGGAGTTGCGGCTCAAGCAGGAATACTTCTTCGTTGCCTGTGCGATTCGCGACATCCTTCGCCGCTATCAGGAGACACACGACACGCTGGAAGCGTTGCCCGACAAGGTCGCGATACAACTCAACGACACGCATCCAGCCCTGGCGGTCGCCGAACTCATGCGAGTTCTCCACGACGAACACGACGTACCATGGGAACGGGCGTGGGACATGACGACGGCCATCCTTGGCTACACCAACCACACCCTGCTCCCCGAAGCGCTCGAGCGTTGGCCGGTGGCGCTGTTCGAGTACGTGCTGCCGCGCCACTTGCAGATCATCCGGGAAATCGATGCCCGCTTACTGCGCCGCGCCGCGGCGGTGTGGCCGCACGATACGGATCGCCTGCGCCGGATCGCGATCATCGAAGAAGGGCACGAGCCTCAGGTTCGCATGGCTCACCTGGCGATCGCCGGCAGCCACTCGATCAACGGCGTGTCGGCACTCCACTCCGAACTGGTGAAAACCAACCTGGTGCCCGACTTCCACGCGTTGTGGCCTGAACGCTTCAATAACAAGACAAATGGGGTGACCCAGCGGCGCTGGTTGCTGAGAGCCAACCCCGGGCTGGCGCGACTGGTGACCGAAGCCATCGGCAATCGCTGGATCACCGACCTCGAACGGGTGCGGGATCTGGAGCCGTACGCCGATGACGCCGAGTTCTGTGAGCGCTTCCGCGCGGTCAAGCACGTCAACAAAGAGCGTTTGGCGACGGTAATCAAGGAGACGACGCGCCTGATGGTCGATCCGGCGACGTTGTTCGATGTCCAGGCCAAGCGCATCCACGAGTACAAGCGCCAGTTGCTGGCCGCGATGGGAGTGGTTCACGAGTATCTCCGCCTGATCGAAGACGGGGTCGAGCCGCTAACCCCGCGCACCTACATCTTTGCGGGTAAGGCGGCGCCCGGATACTGGGCGGCCAAGCAGATCATCAAACTGCTGAACAACCTTGGCCTCATCGTCAACAACGATCCACGGGTGCGCGGCCTGATCAAGGTCGTGTTCGTGCCCGACTACCGCGTCTCGCTGGCCGTGAAGATCTTGCCGGCGGCGGACCTTAGCGAGCAGATCTCGACTGCCGGTACCGAAGCGTCGGGGACCGGCAACATGAAACTCGCGATGAACGGCGCACTCACCATCGGCACTCTCGACGGTGCCAATATCGAGATTCGGGAGGAAGTGGGTGGGGAGAACTTCTTTCTGTTCGGACTGACCGCGGCGGAGATTACCCAACTGCGACCCAACTATAATCCGCGCGGCTACTACGACCGCGACCGCGACCTGCGGCGCGTGGTCGACGCGTTTGCGTCCGATCGGTTCTGCCCGCAAGAGCCGGGGTTATTTCGGTGGATCCACGACATGCTGCTGGGTCAGGACCAGTATTTCTACATGGCCGACTTCCGGTCCTACATCGACACGCAAAAGCGAGTGGCCGAGGAGTTCGCCCGCGGGGCGGGTTGGACGCGCAAAGCGGTGCTCAACGTTGCGCGGATGGGCAAGTTCTCCAGCGATCGTGCCATCGAAGAGTACGCGCGCGATATCTGGAGTGTGCGCGCCGTGCTGCCGTGACGGGCGGGGCGAGGGGGCGCGGTCGGAACGTTTACAGGTCGGCCGTCGGCGCGATGGCGTATACGCGCCCGTTGCCGGCGCCGATGTAGATCGTGCCCTCGGCATCGATGGCGGGCGACGACTCGACCACGGTGCCGCTGGTGGGGGGTCCCGGTGGAGGGGCGCAGGTTGCGCCGTCACCCACGCTGCAAACTGCGAGGACTTCGGGGGCGGTGCCCGCGTCGGCGATGATGAACACGCTGCCTGCCGGTGCGCTCGCGGCGGCCACGATGACCCTTGTGCCGCTGCTGGCGGTTGCCACAGCGGGCGAAGACAGGATCGGCCCGCCAAGCGCTAACTGCCATAGGATGGTGCCGCTGCCGCCGTCGACGGCGTAAAGAGTGCCGTCCTCCGAAGGGACGTAGAGCGTGCCGCCGGCCAACGCCGGGGAACCGGATACCGGACCTACCCGCAAGACCTTGAAGCCAGACGCGAGTTGTCCGGTGTCGTTGACACGGAAGACGCGGCCGTCGAGGTCGGCGGCGTATACCGTGTTGCCCGTGACGTCGACCACCGGGCTGGCAACGATCGGCGCCGAGGCTGCGAAGGTCCAGATGGGCACGCCCTTCCAGGTGAACGATCGCAACAGCCGGTCGTCGGCGCCGAAGTACAGGACGTTGCCCGGACCGAAGGCCAGGGACGACTGAGCGGACGGGATCACGCCGGCGAAACGAAACGCCCCGTTGGGACACACGGCGATGAACTGACCGTTCGCGGAGACCGTATAGATAGAACCATCGATACCATTGGTCGTGGGCGAGGCGAGGATGAAACCGCCATAGCTCACCGGCCATATTTGCGGCTGCGAGACACCGTTGCCGTCGGTGGCGTAAAGGTTGCCGTCGCCGGCGCCGACAAACAACGCATCGACGCCAAAGCGATCCGCAGCCATGGCGGAAGCGGTGATCGGCCCCAGAGCCTGCACGGGAATGGCGCTCAGGGCGCCGCTGGCACTGTCGATGGCGTACAGGTTGGCGTCGCTGGACCCCACAAAGACCGTCGATTCGGACGTGTTCAGGACCGGGGACGCGGCGAACGAGCCCTTGGCGGCTTCGTTCGGGGGAGGAAAGATCCAGCGCACCGCGTAGTTCGAGGCGCGCAGGTCGACACCGGTCAGGTTGCCGGTGTTGGCAAGATCGCGGCGGAACTTGGGCCACGACGAAGTGGCGAGCACGGCGTGGTTGGCGTAACTACACGGGATCTCCCCGGTATCATCGGACGAACAGCCGAAGGCCGTGGTCAGGAAGAATACGCCGACGGCGGCGAGGGTCGCACGCGGGGTTCCCGTCATTGTTCGCCCACAGCGTACAGCATGCCGTCCGTGGCGCCGACGTAAATCGTTCCTCCCTCGCTGATCGAAGGCGACGAGCGGATCGGGCTGGCCCCGGGAAGCTGCACCGGCCATCCCTCGAGCGGGGCGCCGTTGGCGGTGTCGATAACATATATATGTCCGGCGTCGGTCCCAAAGATCAGGTATTGATCCGCCGAGACGGCGGGCGAGGACCGCACGGCACCGACAATTGGCGTCGGCGCCGGCCCGCTCGGAAACAGGCGCTCGCCGGTGCGCAGGTCACGGACCACGAGGCTTCCCCCTTCGGTGACTCCGAAGGCGGTAGAGAACGCGTCCCCAGGTGTTGGGGTTGTTGTGGGTGTTCCGGTGGACGCACCGCTCGGAGTCGGCGTCGGGGTGGCGAGGTCCGTTGGCTCCGGCGTGGGAGTGAGGACAGCCTGGCTGCCGACCGATAGCGAGGTCGCCAGATTTCCCTCCGAAGCCGCGGTCCAAGCGAGGCTGCCGCCAAGGGTCCAGGCCAGGATGGCGCCGCTCCGGCTGGCGGCGAGTACGAGATCGGCAGTGGTCACGGGTGAGGGGGCGAGGTCGGTCGCGGCCGCGCGGCGGGGCAGATCTGAGCGGCCGGCTTCGACGGTTCCGCTCCACAGGAGGCTGCCGTCGAGGGTGAGGGCGAAGACCGCGCCGTCGTCGGTGACCACGTAAAGGGCGTTGCCGAGGCTGAGGGCCGGGGAAGCAGTCATTGGGCCGACGCTGCGGTTCGGGGCGGCAGGATCCGGGAACTGCCACTGCAAGGTACCGTCGCTGTTGACCGCGTAGACCCTTCCGGTGCGGCCATCGAAGCCGTCGACCGTCGTCGTGATGAAGATGCCCGTAACGAGGCCGGTAAGGGGGTGGATCGTCAGCGTCGGGGAAGAAGCCATGCTAGCGCTGGTGACGGTTGGATCGATGGCGGCCGGCGAGAAACACAGGGTGCAATTGGCGCTGGTCCCCTTGTCCTCGAAGCCCAGCAGACGGCCGTCAAGCGAGGCAATGAAGATGTAGTTGACGTCTTTGGTGGTGTACACGAACGGCGACGACACCAGCGGTCCGAGTGGCGGAGTGGGGCAGACGGCACAGGTGTCGGTGCGCCAGTGAACCTGACCCTTCCCGTTGACGGCGAGCAGCGTACCGCCCTCGCTTCCGACGTAGACGCGGCCGTCGACGGCGATTGCGGGTGACGACGACACCGGTGCGGGGGTCGCGGCGTCCACCGGGACCGACCAGAGGATCGCCGGCGTGGTCTGGGCAATCGGGGCGACGGCCGAGCCGGTGTTGTTGACGTTCTGGCGGAACTTCGGCCACGCCGCGGACGGTGGAAATGGCGGTGCCTCGTCGTCGCTGCTGCAGCTCGCGGCGGCGAGCAAGAGAAGAGTGGGGAGCAGCAGGTGGGACGGTCTCATGGCGCGCGGACTTGACATAGTGGTTGGCAAAACTCAATCCCGTGGGCGCCGGGCCACCAATCGGGCTAGGTAGGCCTGGCGCCCGCCGTCGGGAAATAGACCTTCTTCATAAAGATCGATGTCGAAGCCGGCGAAGGCTTCGCCGAGCTCACCGGGGTGCAGCAGGAACTCGGGATTGCTTGGGTGCCCGAGGGCAAGCTGCCGGATGAGGAACGTCTCGACCACGACCAGACCCCCTGGTCTGAGGGCTTGTCGTAACGTCGGAAACAGTGACCGCAACAGGTAGCGGATATTGATAGCGGCGTCGTACCGAGCGATGGGCAGCGGGTACGATGAGAGGTCGGCCTGCACCGCGGAAATCGACAGCCCGTCGCGCCGGGCCGCGGCTAGCGCGAGCCGCAGACCCGCGTGCGAGAAGTCGATGGCCTCCACGCGGCATCCCCGCCGCGCCAGGAAGAGGGCGTTACGGCCGGTGCCCGCGGCAATGTCGAGGACACGGCCGTGGATGCGATCGGCGACGGCGGCGACCAGCCCGGAAGGCGGGTCGTCCGGACCGGGTTGCCGGCGTGAAGGTGTGGCCCGCGAACCGGCGGCGGCCGAACCCCCGTAGCGGTCTTCCCAGCGCTTGCGGTCCGCGTCCATGCCTGGGCTGCACCCTTAACCAAGGACGGCGCGGGCGAGGACGAGGACGTCGACCGAGCGCGCGCCGGCGCGCTGCAGGACCTGGGCGCATTCATTCACCGTGGCACCGGTGGTGTATACGTCGTCGACCAGAAGGATGCGTCGATCCGCCACCCGGCGCCGGTCGACGACCCGAAAAGCGCCGCGGACGTTGGCGAGTCGCTCCCGCCCGCGCAGCTCTACCTGGGCGCGGGTTGCCCGCACACGGTCAAGGGCATGGGGATCGACGAGGATACCCGTGAGCCGGCTGACGGGCCGGGCCAGCAGTTGCGCCTGGTTAAAGCCCCGCCAGCGGAGGCGAGACAGGTGTAAAGGGACCGGGACGATAAGGTCAGTGTCGGCGTGGACCGCGCTGACGGCGGCGAGCAGGGCGCCGAGCGGACGGGCCAACGTCACGTCGCGGCCGTACTTGTAACGCTGCAGTGCCCGGCGCAATGGGTCGGCTGTGGCGGAGGCCCGGTACACCCCACAGGCGCGGGCCCGGCGAAAACGGGGCCGGCGCTGGAGGCAGGGACCGCAGCGGTGGTCTCCGCGGTCGGCGGCAGGTTCGGTGCCGGGGGCCTGGGCGGTCGCGAAAGGGAGGCTGCATATCGGGCACATTGGCGTCTGCGGTGGGCTGATGTCGGCTCGGCAATGCGGGCAAAATCCCGGTGTCGCTGTCGGCGCTTCGCACCCCAGGCAACGAGGCGGATAGGCGAGGTCGAGAAAGGCGTGCCAGAGTCTGCGCACGGAGCCGATGCTAGGTGCCGGCCCGGGAAAGCGCAATCGAGGCGCCGCGAGATGGATTGTGCCTTCTCTACGGCGGGGAGCAAACGTACGGTCTCTTTGACTGGCCTCGGACCGCATAATATATGAACATTAGGCAGAGGGCGGTCGGATGAAGCGCTTTCTAATCGGTTTCGCCGCCGGAGTCGGCATCATGTACTACTACTTGCATTACGCGGATACCTGGGAAACGCGCGGACGGGGTTGGATAGAGGGCGCGGCCTCCAACTACAGGGACGACAAGCAACACGAAGCGGCACGCAGCGTGCTCGGCGACAACGAGCGGCGGCCGTGAATCCCTCGGCGCTCTCGGACATCCGTATCCTCGATCTTACCCGCGTAATCGCGGGTCCCTATGCCACCACGCTGCTCGGCGACATGGGGGCAGAGATTGTCAAGATCGAGCTTCCCGGTCGCGGCGACGATGCACGCTACGGTTACCCGGACGTGGACGGCGTGCCGATCGCCTTCCTGGCGCTCAATCGTAACAAGAAGGGAATCACGTTGGATATCCGCACGGCGGAAGGTGCCGAAGTCTTCCGCCGCCTCGTCACGCACGCCGACGTGGTGGTCGAGAACTTCTCTGCCGGCACGATGGAGCGGTGGGGTCTCGGGTATGCCGATCTGGCCCGCATCAACCCACGGATAGTCTACGCGGCGCTGTCGGGCTTCGGGCAGACGGGCCCGTACGCTGGCCGGACATCCTACGACATCATTGCTCAGGCGATGGGAGGACTCATGGGCCTGACCGGCTTCGCCGATGGCCCCCCGGTGCGCGGTGGCGGTGCGCTTGCGGACTTTATTGGCGGCGTTTTCACAGCTTACGGGATAGTGTGCGCGCTGTACCGCCGCCAGCGATCGGGGACGGGCCAGATGGTGGATGTTTCCAACATGGACGCGATCTTCAGCATGCTGGACAACTGGGTGACGGTGCACGGGGTGACGGGTCGACTACCGGAGCGGTTGGGCAACCGTCATCCGTTTACGGCCCCGTACGATTGCTTCGAGGCAATAGACGGCTGGGTGGTGATTGGGATCGGCAACAACCAGCTCTTTCGAACGCTGATGAGTGCCATTGGGCGCCCCGAACTGGGTAGGGACCCCCGTTACAAGTCTCCCACGGCCCGGCTGGAGCGGCACGACGAAGTCAATCGGCTGGTGGGCGAGTGGATTCGCGAGCACACCGTGGACGAGATCATGCGAACTCTCGGCCCGGAGGGAGCAAACATCCCTTGTGCGCCGGTGATGACCGTGGACCGGTTGCTGCATGACCCCCAGGTCCGTGCCCGCGAAATGGTGGTTGAGTTGCCGCACCCGACAGTGGGTACGATTCCGGTGGCCGGGGTGCCGATCAAGTTGTCCGAGTCGCCGGGTCGCGTCGTGCGGCTCGGTCCCGAGTTGGGGCAGGACAACCGTGAAGTGTACGGGAATTGGCTCGGTTTGTCGGACGCCGAGATGGACCGCCTGCAGCGAGCCGGTGTGATCTGACGGCAAGCCGGGACAACGGTAGGGTACAGAGCTTGGAGCGTGGAGTGCGGAGCGCCGGGACGGCGGGGATTATCGGGGGGCGTCGGGCGTCGATGTTCCGGATTCCGTGCCTGGTATGTCCGGGCGTATGGTGACCGCCTGCCGAAGGGGAGTGAACAATGGCATCGGAACTGCCCATCGTAGATCGTTTGAAGAAGGAACTGGCGGAGCTGCAGTACGAGCTGACGCATAAGATCCCGAAGGAATTGCAGGAGGCGGCAAGCCACGGGGATCTCAGCGAAAACGCTGAGTATGATGCGGCCAAGCACCGCCAGGAGTACGTGCGGGCCCGCATCGGTCAGCTGACCACGCGGATTCGCGAGCTGTCGTTGTACAACACCCAGTCGATTCCTGAGGGCGTGGTGGCCTACGGCAGTCGGGTGACGATCGAGGATCTCGACGAGGGCGGAACGCAGGTGTTCGACATTGTATTTCCCGAGGAGGTGAAGCCGTCGGAAGGGATGATTTCGATCGGTTCACCGCTGGGCCGTGCGCTGCTGAACCGCGGCGTCGGGGACGAAATCGAGGTGCAGACTCCTCGTGGCAAACGCAGCTATCAGATCACGGAGTTGCTGACGCTGCACCAGCGCAACGCGCCGGCTTGAGCAGGTTCGGAATTCCGTCACAGCTCCGGCGTCAGGGGGGCGGCGAGATCGATCGGTGCGCCCGCCCGTAACGCCGCGGCGGCTTGCTCGGGTGGCACCGGGTTGCAGAAAACCCCGGTTGCCCACTCCATGCCGATCTCGCTGCCGATCTGGGGCACGATTTCCAGGTGCCAGTGAAACAGTGCGGCGTCATCGCCGTCGAGGGGGCCGCTGTGCACGGCGACGCTGTACTGGGGGTCGTGCAGCGTGGTCCGGAGGCGGGACACGGTCTCGACGAGTAGTGCCGCGAGTTCCCCCAGTAATAGGTCGCCCGCGGCGCCGAAGTCGGCAGCGTGCCGGCGCGGCAAGACCCAGGTTTCGAAGGGAAAGCCGGAAGCGAAGGGTACCACGGCAACGAACTCCGAGTTGCCGCACACGATCCTTTCTCCACGGCGCTCTTCGTCCCGCAGTACGTCGCAAAAAACGCAACGCTCTTTGATCGCATAGTAGTCTCGGGCCCCCGCCAACTCGTCTTCGAGGCGCCGAGGTGCAAAGGCCATCGCAACGACGTGCGAATGCTGATGCCTGAAACGGCTCCACGGTGCAGCGTGGTTCTTCATGACCACTGCATGCCGGAGGCGCCGGTCGCGACGGAGTTCGTTGAACCTGTCGACATAGCAGCGCAGCAGCCGTTCCATGTGGACACGATCGAAGTCCGCCCAGTGCGCGTGATGGTCCGGCGTGTCGGCAACCAGTTCGTGAGCGCCGACGCCGGACATCAGATCGAAGGGTCCGATTCCCTTACGTTCCAGCGTTCTCTCGATGCGGAACAGGGGCCTGTGGTCGGGGGTGACGCGCACGAGCCAGCCGTGGGGGTTGGCCGGCGAGCGGTCCCCACGGATGACGTAGAGTTCCTGGGGATTGAGGTGTTCGCTACCCGGGCAGAAGGGGCACGGAGCTTCCGCGCGGCGCGGCAGTGGGGGCGGGCCGAGGCAGAGATCGCCCTGGCGTTCGGGGGCGATCATGACCCAGCGGCGCAGCAAGGGATCACGGCGGAGGTCTGACATTGGAAAATCGTGCCGATCGGCGGTTGACTTCGGCAATAGCCGACTATACCGGGCGCACCGAAGGGGGGCAAATCGGCGTTCTCCGGTAAGGGCGCGTCCTTGCGGCCGTTGTGGGCCGTGTGCTAGGGAAAGGACCTACTTGGCCGCTTCAACCTAAGGTGGGCCGCCGCGCCCACCTTTCTCGTTTGAGGGCATGAAAGAAGTCATCGAGCGCGTTTGGGAGATCGCCGAACCCGTGATCGTACAGGAAGGCTTGGAAATCGTCGATATCGAGTACCATCGCGAGGGTCGCGGCATGGTGTTGCGGCTTTACGTGGACCGCTGTGGCGGCACTCCACCGGGTACAACGGCGGGGGGTGTGGGACTCGACGATCTCTCGCGGGTGAGCCGGCAGGTCGGAGATCTTCTCGATGTGCGAGAGGCCGTGCCTGGTTCTTACGTTCTGGAATGCTCGTCGCCGGGGATCAATCGGCGGCTGCGGCGACCCGACCACTTCCGTAGGTATGTTGGCAAACGCGTGCGGGTGCGGACGGCGGTACCGATCGAGGGGCGCCGTAATTTCACCGGTGCTCTGGTGGCGGTCGATCCGGACGCGGTGGTCATAGAGGTGGCAGGGCAGCGGTACAGTGTCCGCTTCGTCGATATCGCGCAGGCGAACTACGAGGCCGGGCCGGAGGAGCTCAAGGCTCAGGAGGTACGGCGATGCAGCCCGAATTGAGCCGCGTCATCGAGCAGGTCAGCAAAGAGAAGGGTATTGACCGCTCGATCGTTGTGAGTGCGGTGGAGGCGGCGATGCTGTCGGCGGCACGCAAGATGGTCGGGCCGACCACGCACATCGAGGCGAAGTTCAATCCCGAAATTGGGGAGGTCGAACTTTTCAAGATCCTCACCGTGGTCGAGGAAGTAACGGACCCGGAGACGCAGATCCTCCTCGACCATGCCAGGGCGAATCTGGATCCCGATGCTGAGCTGGGTGACGAGCTGCTCGAGCGCCTCGACCAACGCTATGGGCGGATTGCGGCGCAGGCGGCGAAACAGAACCTCATCCAGCGCCTACGCGACGCGGAACGCGACATCATTTACAACGAGTTCAAAGACCGGAAAGGCGAATTGACGCACTCCGGGATCGTGCAGCGGTTCGAAAAGAAGAACATCATCGTTAACCTCGGACGGACCGACGCGATTCTGCCGGAGAAGGAGCAGATCCCGCGCGAGCGCTACCGGCAGGGAGATCGCATCCGGGCGTTCATTCTCGACGTCGAGATGTCGAGCAAGGGGCCGCAGATCGTTCTGTCTCGAACGCACCCGGGCTTTCTCATGAAGCTGTTCGAGCAGGAAGTGCCGGAGGTGTACGAAGGCATCGTCGAGATCAAAGCGGCGGCGCGCGAGCCGGGTGGCCGTGCCAAGATCGCGGTGGTGTCCAACGATTCAGATGTCGACCCGGTTGGCGCCTGTGTCGGCATGAAGGGTACGAGGGTGCAATCGGTGGTCCAGGAACTGCGCGGCGAGAAGATCGACATCGTGCACTGGACCCCGGACCCGGCGGAGTTTGTCTGCCGGGCGTTGGCGCCTGCGAAAGTGGCGAAGATCATCATGGACGAGGAAGATCGTAGCATGGAGGTGATCGTGCCGGACGATCAGCTCTCGCTGGCGATCGGTCGGAAGGGGCAGAACGTCCGGTTGGCGTCGCGCCTCACCGGCTTCAAGTTGGATGTACGCAGCGAGTCGGAGGCGGAAGACGAGGCACGCACCGCGCGCCTGTCATTGACCAGCGTGCCTGGGATTGGCGATGTTGCCGCCGAGTTGTTGTACCAGAACGGGTTCAAGTCGGCCGAGGAAGTGGCGCAAACCGACGAGCAGACTATAGCGGAGATCGAGGG
Organism: Candidatus Binatia bacterium; assembly: GCA_023150935.1. Lineage (NCBI taxonomy): Bacteria > Candidatus Binatota > Binatia (SeqCode) > Binatia bacterium. Next base: position 458,089 of record JAKLJW010000001.1, read on the forward strand.
ACTGGGGCCGGACAAGGCCGTGGTGATCCTGGGTGCCGTCCGGGCGCACGTCGAAGAAAAACAGCGGGAAGCCGAAGCTGCTGCGGTGGCTGCTGCTGCTGCTGCTGCTGCTGCTGCTGCGGAGACCGAAGCCGATGCGTCGGCCGAGGGGGAGGAAACGGTGCCGGGGCCGACCACGGAGGAGGCGGAGCCGTCGTGAAGCAGGGAAAGCAAACTCCCGTGCGTACGTGCATGGGGTGCGGCGAACGGGCCCCGCAGCACACATTACTCCGCGTTGCCTTGCGCACTGGCGGGGAGCTGGCGGTTGTGCAGCGTGGGCATTCGCATTCCGGCCGTTCGGGCTACTTGCACGAACGACCTGAATGCTGGCGGAGGTTCACCGCGCGCAAAGGCCGGGTGCGATCGCTGGGCAGCGTCGTCGATCGCGACGTGCGTGTCGCTTGCGTGCGCGAGATCGAAAGCAGTCGCTCGGTGGCGAGCACGAGGTAAGGTCAGGATGTCGCGCAAACGGATTCACGAGCTGGCGAAGGAATGGAACGTCGATGTGAAGGACTTCGTCGCGCGGCTCGATAAGTTGGGCATTCGCAACAAGCGGGCACAGAGCTCTCTCACCGACGAAGAGGTGGAGCGCGCCCGAGCCGAGCTCGCCATTGACGAACGGCCGGCGGTGGCGGTTGGGGACGAGCGGGTGGCGGTGGATACCGAAGGGCACACCGTGGTCGAGCGTCGCGTCCGGACCAACGTGATCAGACGGCGCACGACCCGAGCCGATTCCGTGCCCGGTCTCGAGACGGCTTTCCCGGAGGGGGCAACCCTGCCCCCGTTGAGTGGCGAGCCGTTCGAAGTGCCTGCCGATTTGTTCGAGACGACTTTTGCCCCCGAGCTCTTGCCGGAGGCCCCGTTGTCCTCTTTCTCGGCGACGGAGCCGCCTCAATATGCGCCGCAAACGGCAGTGTCGGGTCAGGCCGCAGGATCGGAGTCGGCGGCTCCGGTCGAGGCCCATGCCCCGGCGGCCATGGCCGCGGATGTCGCAGCGTCCGCCCCGGTGGCGCCACGCATGGTGCCGCCCCCGCCGCCTCCGCCGGTGGCGAGGCCGGCGGCGCCGAAGGCGAGGGTCGAGGCGCCGGAGTTGCAGTCGCCCTTCGCGCAACGTGGGCCGAAGGTCATTGGCCGTATCGATCTGCGGAAGACACAGCCGGCGCCGGCACCCGCAGCGCCGCCACGTCAGCGTCACACCGCAACCGCCGAGCCGCCCCCTCCGATGGCGCCGCCGGCAGAGGACGCCAAGCCGAAACGAAAGAAGCGGAAGGTCATCAAGCAGACCGACATGCGTGAGACGGTCGATCAGGACCGTCGTTTCGGCCGACCGCCCCGGAAGAAAAAGGCTCTGCCGGGTAAGGAGATCCGCAAGACTGAGATCACCACGCCGCGGGCGAGCAAGCGCGTGGTGCGCATTTCCGAAGTCATTACGGTCGGCGATCTTGCCAGGGCGATGGGGGTTAAGGCGGGCGAAGTCATCAAGAAGCTCATGGACTCCGGCATGATGGCTGCGATCAATCAGGTGCTCGATTACGACACCGCCGCGTACATCGCGTCGGAGTTCGAGTACATCGTGGAGAACGTCGCCTTCGACGCGGAGTCGATGCTGGAGGAGAAGGTCGAGAAGGTCGCGGTCGATGAGGGGCTCCAGACGCGGCCGCCCGTGGTTACGATCATGGGCCACGTCGACCACGGGAAGACTTCGTTGCTCGATGCGATCCGCCACACGAACGTTACGGCGGGCGAGGCGGGTGGGATCACTCAGCACATCGGTGCCTACAGCGTGGATGTCGACGAGCGGCGGGTGACGTTCCTCGATACGCCGGGGCACGAGGCGTTCACTGCGATGAGGGCGCGCGGGGCGAAGGTCACCGACATCGTCGTGCTCGTGGTCGCCGCGGATGACGGGGTCATGCCGCAGACCGTCGAAGCCATTAATCACGCCCGGGCGGCGGGTGTTCCCATCGTGGTTGCCATCAATAAGATCGACAAGCCCGAGGCGAACCTGGAGCGCATCAAGCAGCAATTGGCCGACTACGGGCTGGTGGCCGAGGACTGGGGCGGCGACACGGTCTGCGTGCCGGTGTCGGCTCGGTCGAAGCAGGGCATCCCGCAACTGCTCGAAATGTTGCTGCTGCAAGCCGACATCCTGGATCTGAAAGCGAATCCCACCAAACTGGCGAAGGGCATCATCGTCGAGGCCCGACTCGATCGGGGCCGCGGGCCGGTCGCTACGGTGCTCGTGCAAGAGGGGACACTGAAAGTCAGCGACCCCTTCGTCTGCGGTTGGCACTATGGTCGCATCCGCGCGATGGTCGACGAGCGCGGACGCAAGGTGCACGCCGCCGCACCGGCTGAACCGGTAGAGATCCTCGGTTTGACCGGGGTCCCCGAGGCGGGAACTTCGCTGGTCGCGGTAGCCGACGAAGCGACTGCGCGTCAGGTGGCGGAGCATCGGCGCGGCAAGCAGCGCGAGGCCGATCTGGTCAAGACCGCCAAGATATCGCTGGACGAACTTTACCAGCAAATCCAGGCCGGTGATGTCAAGGAGTTGCGGCTGGTACTGAAGGCCGACGTGCAGGGGTCGGTGGAGGCGCTTTCCGAGGCCCTCAGTCGGCTGTCAAGCGACGAGGTACGCCTGAACGTTCTGCACGCGTCGGTGGGGGGGATTACGGAAAGCGACGTGCTGCTGGCATCGGCGTCGAACGCGGTGGTGATCGGCTTCAACGTGCGGCCGGAGGCCAAGGCCAACGATGTCGCGGACAGAGAGGGCGTGGATGTTCGTCTGTACACGGTGATTTACGACGTCATCAACGACGTCCGCGACGCCATGGAGGGCTTGCTCGAACCGGCCTTCCGCGAACGCGTGCTCGGGCGCGCCGAGGTGCGGCAGGTTTTCACGGTTCCGAGCGTTGGATCGGTCGGGGGATCGTTTATCACCGACGGAAAGGTGGTTCGCAACGGGTTGGCTCGCCTCGTGCGCGATCACGTCGTGGTCTACACGGGCAAGGTGTCGAGCTTGCGCCGCTTCAAAGATGACGCGCGCGAAGTCCAGGCGGGGTACGAGTGCGGGATAGGTTTGGAGAACTACCAGGACATGAAGGTTGGCGACGTCATCGAAACCTTCGAATTGGAGAAGGTGCAGCGGCGGTTGGCGCCGGCCGCCGGTCGGGGCGCACCCGTCGAAAGACGCGCCTGAGGCTCCTGCGGCGGCGGGCGTGTTTCTTAATCCCAACGCTGGAGGGCAAGACCTGTGGTTGTCGGCGTCTTGAAGCTGACCTTGTTTCTCCCCGAGAACCACTCGCTCAAGGGGAAGCGCGGTGTCCTGAAGCGAATCAAGGCGCGGGTGGCGAATTCGTTCAATGTGTCGATTGCTGAGTGCGACGGCCACGACCTCTGGCAGCGAGCGGTTATTGGCGTCTGTCAGGTGGGGACGGATGCCGGATACGTCGACGGAGCGTTGCGCCAGGTGGTGCGGTTCGTCGAGGAGATGCAGGTGGCGCAGCTTGCAGAGGAACACATCGAGATCCTGCACTGCTAGGGCCACGGCGCTCGGTGTGCAGGAGCGGAGGTCGAAGTGAGCGGGCGCCGTGCCGTGCGTGTTGCCGAATCGGTGCGCGCGGTGATCGCAGAATTGCTCCTGCGTGAGATCAAGGACCCGCGGGTCGGGATGGTGACACTCACCGCCGTGCACATCACCGACGACCTGCGGCACTGCAAGGTCTACTTCAGTTGCGTCGGGGATGACGATGCACGGGCGCGTGCCCTTGCCGGCTTACGGAGTGCTGCCGGCTTCGTGCGCCGACAACTGACGCAGCGTCTGGCGTTGCGCTACGCGCCGGATGTTACGTTCGCCTTCGACCCCAGTCTGGAGACGAGCGAGCGCCTCAATGCGCTGCTCCGCGGCGAACGCGAGTCCGAAGAATGAAATTCCTGTGGACGGGTTGCTGATTGTTGACAAGCCGGCCGGGCTCACCTCGGCCGAGGTGGTGCGTGTGGTCAAGCGGCGTTTCGGCTGCAAGACGGGTCACCTGGGAACGCTCGATCCGTTTGCCACCGGAGTGCTGCCGCTCTGTCTGGGCGCGGCCACCAGGATCGCGCAGTTCCTCAACGCCGCCGACAAGGCGTACACGGGCACCATCCGCCTTGGTGCGCGCACCGACACCGGCGACCCGACCGGGGCGATCGTCGAGGAGGCGACGGTGCCGATGCTGACGGCCGACCGTCTGGCGGCTGTGGCGCGCGAATTCACGGGGGACATCGAACAGATTCCGCCCATGTACTCGGCGGTGAAGGTGGGTGGTACCCCCTTGTACAAGCTGGCCAGGAGGGGGGAGGTGATCGAACGGGAGGTGCGCCAGGTGCGCGTCACCGCGTTCGTGCTCTCGGTTGGGGCCGCGCCTGACCAGATCGACTTCACGATCGAATGCTCGAAGGGTACGTACGTCCGCGTGATTGCAGAGGGAGTGGCGCTCGCACTGGGCGGCGTCGGCCACTTGATGACCTTGCGGCGGACGAGATTCGGCCCCTTCGGGATCGAGGAGGCGGTGCTCCTGACCCGGATCGAGACCGGGTCGGTGCAGTGCCTGGGGATGAGGGAAGCGTTGCGGGGACTAGCGGAGATACGGCTCGATGCCGAGCAAGCCAGACTGGTGCGGCACGGTTACCAACCGGTGCTGGCCCTGCTGGCTCGCGGTGTGCCCGCGCAGGTTGCCAAATTGGTGGATCCGGCGGATGCGCTGGCCGCCGTGGTGATCGCCGACGAGGAGGGCCGCTGGGGCTTTGGACGGGTGCTCGCCCCGGAGGAAAAGCAGTGAGCGGCCGCGCCCTTGCGGTTGCGGAGGGCGACTGGCAAGAAGGTGCCCGGTGATCGGGAACGTCGTGCCGATTCGAACGCAAAACCGAATAGCAGCGGCCCTTGTCCTCCTCGCCGTGGCGGGTATGGGGGTGAGCGCGACAATCGGGCGCATCCACCATCGCTTGACGGTGGAGGCCGGCTACACGAGCTTCTGCAACGTGAGCTCGCGGGTCAACTGCGATGCCGTGCTGACCAGTACATACGCCAGCTTACTCGGCCTCCCGATGTCTAGCTGGGCGTTGCTATTTTACGGTGCCATCGTCTTGCTTGCCGTCGTCTTCGTGGTCAGCGTCGACCGTGGACGGCGTAACCTGGTGGCGAAGTTGTTGTTCCTGGCGCAGGTCTGGGGACTGCTGTTGGCGGTATACCTTGCCGGCGTGGCGTTCGTGGTGCTGCAGACGGTCTGCCTGATGTGTGCGGCACTCTACGTCGTGAGCATGTTGTCGTTGCCCACGGCATGGTGGTTGCTGTCGGCCACGGGCGACTGCGGCAGAGGGGCAGTGTTCGGCGATGGGTTCGTCCGCCTCGGCATGGTTGCCGCCGTTGTCGGTGTGGCTGGTGTCGGGTTTGTGCAGGCATGGGAAAGGGCCAGATCGAGCGGTGGGCGGGATGCGGCGGGGGTATGTGCGGCCGATCCGCAGTTCTGTAACTGGTTCACTGCCCAGCCGCGCCTTCAAGTCCCAGGGGGCGGCGGTCACAGCCGCGGCCCCGACACCGCCGAGGTTACCATTGTCGAGTTCTCGGACTTCGCTTGCGGGCATTGCCGGGGCTTTCGCGACACCCTCGACACGCTGCAGGCCGGCGCCGGGCAGAACGTGCGTCTCGTCTTCCGCCATTTCCCTCTGGATGGAAGCTGCAACGGTGCGGTTCAATCGAGTATCCATCCGGACGCCTGCCTGGCGGCGGTGGCCTCGGAGTGCGCAGGGGAGCAGGGGCAGTTCTGGGCGTACCATGACACCCTATTCGAGAATCAGAAGGCTCTGGGGCGTCCGTTCCTGCTCCAGTATGCGGAAAGAATCGGTCTCGATGTGGGGCGTTTCACGGTGTGCCTCGATTCGCCGGCGCCGCGTGCACGAGTCGAGGCCGATACGCGGGTCGCCGCGGCGCTCGGTGTGGAGTCGACGCCGACGGTTTTCCTCAACGGGCGGCGGATCGCCGGTGCGCTTGACGGGCGCGGATTGACCGATGCCCTGGTGCTGACGCGCAGCGCGACCCGCGAGAGTGAGCCAAGTCATTGAAAACGCGACGACTCCCGATCTGCCCGAGCGATGTCCGCCCGCCTTGCCGCGCGCCCGTATCGTGATGCGATATACCGGCAGGGGCGAATGGGCGCGACAAATCGCGCAAAGTGCGGGGGGCGGAAAAAATGCGTTGACAGGTTTCTGGGGTGAGACTAGAAAGCGCGGCTCCTACGGACACTGGGCTCTGTAGAATCTTTATCGGTACACAATATGAAGCTTGTCGGTGGCGCGCGTTGCCTTCCTGAGAGGGAGGCCGGGCGGGTGCGGATGGGCGGGTGTGCACGGTGGTGTGGAGGAGTGGAAGAAGCGGCGGGGTGGCGAGAGGTTACCGAGTTGTCCCCAGGTGTGGACAACTAACGCGCGCTACCGACAGGGGTCTCTAAACGACGACTGACTTCGGGGGCGCCGAGGATGGTGGCTGAGTGGATGGAAGCGCTGCCGCGATTGCGGCAGCAAGTAGGGGAGCGGAACTTTGCGACCTGGATAGAGCCGATTCGCTGCTTGCGCGATGAGCAGGGATTGTGCCTCCAGACGCCGAGCCGCTTCTTTCAGGAATGGGTGAACCGGCACTTCATGGTGAGCATTCGGGAGGCCCTGGCCGCCGCCGGTTGGCCGGCCGAGGTGCGCGTGACGGTAGCGGCTGAAGGGGCCGCACTAGCGATGCCGGAGTCGGCATTGCCAGCCCCCTCCGTCCCGCCGCCGCGCCCGGCGGCGGCGCGAAGCGCGCCAAAGATCGGCCGGCTCGTTGCGGACTACACGTTCGATTCGTTCGTCGTGGGGCTGGCGAACGAGGTGGCGTATCGCGCGGCGCGAGCGGCCGCGGAAGCTCCGGGGCAGCGGTACAATCCGCTGTTCGTCTGGGGCGGCGTCGGCCTCGGCAAGACTCACCTGATCAATGCCCTGGCTCACGAAGCGCTGATACGCGGTCCGCGACGCCGCCTCGCATGCCTTTCGGCGGAGGCCTTCATGAACACCCTGATCGCTTCCTTGCGTCAGGACCAGATGGCTTCGTTCCGAGATCGGTTCCGCGATCTCGACGTTCTGGTGCTCGACGACGTGCAGTTCCTCGCCGGCAAGGAGCGGACGCAAGAGGAGTTCTTCCATACCTTCGATGCCCTGCACAGCGCCGGAAGGCAGATTGTGCTGACCTCGGACAAGCCGCCAGACGCCATCGCCGAACTCGAGCAGCGGCTGCGTAGCCGCTTCGGCGGGGGGCTCATAGCCGATATTCACCCGCCCACCTACGAGATGCGCATCGCCATTGCGCTCAAGAAGGCCGCACGGCAGGGTCTGAACATTCCTCAGAGCGTGGCGGCGCTGGTGGCGGAGCGCAGCGGCGCCAGTGTGCGTGAGCTCGAAGGAGCCCTTACCCGGGTGCTGGCGTCCGCCCAATTGCGGGGTGTGCCGGTAACCGAGGAGCTGGCCGACCGGGTCCTTGGTCCCGGGGCTGAGCGCAACACCGCCATCACCATCGAGGAGGTCCAGGCGGTGGTCACCGATCACTTCAAGATCTCGCTCGCGGACCTGACTTCCCATCGGCGGGCCCGCGTGTTGACGTTCCCGCGCCAGGTGGCGATGTACCTCAGTCGCACCGTCGCCCGGGCTCCGTTCAACAGCATCGCGGAGAAATTCGGCGGTCGCGACCATTCGACCGTGATGTATGCCGTGCAGCGATTGGAAGAACGACAGGGCGTCGAGCCTGCCCTGGGACAACTGCTGCGCAGTTTGGGTACGCAGCTACAGGATCGTCACCGCATCTGATCCGGGTTCGGGCTCGATCGCCGCGCTGGCGTCGCGGGGTGAACCGCCATCTCGCGACACCACGCGCGACCACCGCAGTTGGTCGTGACTGCCCCGGAGCTGCGCCGGAGCATCGAGAGCAATGCACGCCGGCGCCGTTGTCCGGGTGCGAAACGCAACCCGAGCTACTTGCTGCGGAATTCGTATCTGAGCCAGCGCGATATCCAGCCCTCGTTCTCGCGCCCGGCGATGATCTCCAATTCACCCTTGTCCAGCCACATGCCCTCGCACACCGGGCAGGTGTCGACCGACACGCCGTGCAGCTCGTGCTTATTGAGCGCCTCGCCGTCCCGCGGGCAACGATTCCTGGCGGCTTCCTTGATCTCATCGAGAGCCGCCTCCGCCACCGTCTCTTTTTCCTTCCGACGCTGTTCGTCGATGAGCTTTCGGTCGAGCTCGGCGAAATACTGGTTCTCGCGGGCCTGCTCGACCTCTCGCATCTTATCGCCGAATCGGTCTTTCTCGCTCGGAACCATTGGGATCACCCTCCACGGTTACTCGCACGCTACCCGCCGTGGTGGCGCCTTGTCAACGCGCCCGGCCCCTACTCGGCGCTCCGCGACGCCGGATCGGGAAAGCCCGCTGGTTGTGCGATGAAAACCGGAGAACGGTGTGTCAGGTCGCCTCTGGCCGAGTTACCCTGGTGACCGTGTCAGCGGCGAGTTGCGGCGTGCCATGACCGTGGATGGCAGGTTGTCTTGGCATGAATCGTGATTACCCCGATTGACGAATTGGAGAAGGAATGAACGTCAATCGATTCACCGAGAAATCCCAGGAAGCGCTCCGCGAGGCGCAGGCAAAGGCGACCCGACGTAATCACCAGAGCGTCGACGTCGAGCATCTTCTGGTCGCGCTCCTGGAGCCCAGCGACGGACTGACCACGGCCATCCTGCAATCATTGGGTTACGATGTACGAGCGCTGCAGTCCAGGGCCATGCAGGAGCTCGACCGCATCCCGGGGGTTTCGGGCCCCGGAGCGACCCCAGATCAGATCTATGTAACTCAGCGCCTCAGTCGTCTGCTCGCCGGCGCCGAAGATCAGGCCAAGGCCCTGAAGGACGAGTTCGTCAGCATTGAACACATCCTGCTCGCGATGCTGGATGACACCGGGGCCGCCGGCAAGTTACTGAAGGCTGCCGGGGTGACGCGCGACGCCTTCATGACTGCCTTGCAGAAGATCCGCGGCGGGCAGCGGGTTACCAGCACAAACCCCGAGGGGACCTATCAGGCACTGGAGCGCTATGGCCGCGATCTGACCAAGCTGGCGGGGCAGGGCAAGCTCGACCCGGTAATCGGACGCGACGAGGAAATCCGCCGCGTGGTGCAGGTGCTGTCACGTCGAACCAAGAACAACCCGGTGCTCATCGGCGAGCCGGGTGTCGGCAAGACCGCGATCGTCGAGGGCCTGGCCCAGCGGATCGTTCGCAAAGACGTCCCAGAGGGACTCAAGGACCGTCGAGTCGTCGTCCTCGATATGGGTGCGCTGGTCGCCGGCGCGAAGTTTCGCGGGGAGTTCGAAGAACGACTCAAGGCGGTGCTCAAGGAAGTGCAGGACGCCGAGGGCGAGGTCATCCTGTTCATCGACGAGCTCCACACCGTCGTCGGCGCGGGTGCGGCCGAGGGCGCGATGGACGCCAGTAATCTGCTCAAACCGATGCTGGCCCGGGGCGAGCTTCATTGCATTGGAGCAACGACGCTCAACGAATACCGCAAACACATCGAGAAAGACGCCGCCCTCGAGCGACGCTTCCAGCCTGTGTTGGTTGAACCCCCGTCGGTCGAGGACACGATCTCCATCCTGCGCGGCCTGCGCGAACGTTACGAGGTCCACCATGGCGTCAGAATAAGGGATGGCGCGTTGGTGACCGCGGCCGTCCTTTCGCAGCGTTACATCACCGACCGCTTCCTGCCGGATAAGGCAATCGATCTCGTCGATGAGGCCGCCGCAAAGCTGCGCACCGAGATCGACTCGATGCCGGCCGAACTGGACGAGGTGTCCCGGCGGGTCATGCAATTGGAGATCGAACGCGAGGCGCTCAAGAAGGAAACCGATAAGCCTTCACGCGCGCGGCTCGAAAAGCTGGAGAAGGAGCTCGGCGAGCTGCGGTCCGAAGCCGATGCGCTGCGTGCCCGCTGGGAGGTCGAGAAAGGCGCCATTACCCGTCTGCGCGATCTCCGCCGCCGCATCGAAGAGACCAAGGTCGAGATCGAAAAGGCCGAACGGCAGTATGACCTGAACCGTGTCGCCGAACTCAAGTACGGTACCCTGGCCCAGCTGGAGCGCGATCTGGGTAGCGAAGAGGAGCGCCTCAGCGGCGAGCAGAAGGCGACACGACTCATCAAGGAGGACGTCGACGAGGACGATATCGCCGAGGTGGTCTCCCGGTGGACCGGCGTGCCCGTGTCGAAGCTGATGGAAGGGGAGATGCAGAAGCTGCTGCACCTCGAAGAGGCCTTGCACCGGCGCGTGATCGGTCAGGACGAAGCGGTGACCGCCGTTGCCGACGCCGTGATCCGGGCCCGGGCGGGCATCAAGGATCCCAATCGGCCGATAGGCTCGTTCATCTTCCTCGGCCCCACAGGTGTCGGCAAGACCGAACTCGCCCGCGCTCTCGCCGAGTTTCTCTTCGACGACGAGGCGGCGATGATTCGACTCGACATGTCGGAGTACATGGAGAAGCATACCGTGGCGAGACTGATCGGAGCGCCACCGGGATACGTGGGTTACGAGGAAGGTGGCCAGCTTACCGAGGCCGTGCGTCGTCGCCCGTACGCCGTGATTCTCTTCGACGAGGTCGAGAAGGCGCATGCCGACGTCTTCAACGCCTTGTTGCAGATCCTCGACGACGGACGGCTTACCGACGGCCAGGGACGGACGGTCGACTTCAAGAACGCCGTCGTCATCATGACCTCCAACATCGGCAGTCAGCTCATCCTCGGCCATCGCGGCGGTGACGATCCCGAGGCCTTCGAGCAGATGCGCGCCGAAGTTCTGGAGGCCTTACGGCAGCATTTCCGGCCGGAGTTCCTCAACCGCGTCGACGAGATCGTAGTCTTCCACGGTCTGACCCGGGAACAGCTCCAGCAAATCGTCGACATACAGCTCGGCCGGCTCCGCAAGCGACTGGCCGATCGGAAGATCGAGGTGCAGCTCACCGGCGCCGCTCTCGAACATTTCGCTCGCGTGGGTTACGACCCCGTCTACGGAGCGCGCCCGCTCAAACGCCTCCTGCAAAAGGAGCTGGAGACGACCCTTGGTCGCAAGATCGTTGCCGGCGAGATCCACGACAGTACCCGTGTGCTGGTCGACTACGCCAACGGACAATTAGCGTTTACCAAGGAGCCGCTGGTCGAGGCGGCGTGAGTCCGGGGCGGTCGAGCGACCCCGCCCGGCGGGGTCGAATTACGGCCGATCCGAAACCCTACGGCACGCACAAGACCGGTCGGCTGCTGGTGCGCATCACCTTCTCGGCCGTGCTGCCGAACAGCAGCCGGTCGACGCGCGGTGCGTGCCGGTGCATGCCCATGGCGATCAGGTCCACGTCGAGATCGCTGGCTACCTTGACGATCTCCACGAACGGGATGCCTTCGACAATCATCGGGGCGAACGCTTCCGCCCCTTTTTCGTCGAGCAACCAGCCGAACGCCTCGTCCGCGCGGGAGCGCAGGCGGGTCAGCACTTCGGCGCTCGATCCCAGGCCCTGTTGCTCGATCCGACCGGCAAAGTCGGAATCGAGAACGTGCAGAGCGGTTACCTCGCCGCGCGGGCACCAGCTCAGTGCCACTTCGAGAGCGCGGTGCGCGCCGGGAGAGAAATCCATCGCAACCAGCACGGCCTGCGGAACGGCGGTCGGGGTCGTCTGCTTTGCCATGAGAGATGCGCTTGCGTCGCACCGTGCTTAGCGCAGGCCGGTGCAGGCGACAAGCCGCAACCGGGGAGCCGCGGGTTGCTGCGCGGGTGAAATTTGTTGACCCACTGGGGGGCGGGTGTTAGCCTCTTTCCAGATGCTCGATACCGTCAGGGCAGTAAGGCGAACCGTCACGCACGGTGTGTCTACGCTCACTGCGCTGATGCCGCGCTTCCGTACCCGCCCAGGATATGTATGCAGCTTGCCGACTGGCCCTTGCCAGCCGGGCTGGCCGGTGGCTTCCGCCATCTCCAGGAGCTGTCGACGACATGAAGGGGCGGGTGACGAGCGCACCGGGGGCGGAGCGGCGGTTGAGGGGGCGCTGGGTAGCCGAAGGAGCGAGCGATGGAAGACACGAAGGCAGCTTTTGAGCAACTTATAAAGGGAGACCGCGCGGGTCGGGAGTCGCGGCAATGGCGGGGGTCGTTCCTCGAGTATCTCGACAAGGTGCGCGAGGATCCCGGCATCGTCAAGCTGGCCCATGCCCGCTTACACGACGTCATCTCGAGATCGGGTATCCGCGACGTCAACGACACCGATGACGCGCGCATCAAGCGTCTGTTCAAGGACGAACCGGTCAAGGTCTACCAGTTCTTTTCGGATCAGTTCTTCGGGATCGAGAAGGTCGTTGCGCAGATCGCCCGATACTTCCATTCGGCGGCGCTAAAGGGCGAGGAGAGCCGACAGGTCCTCTACCTGATGGGCCCGGTGGGCTCGGGCAAGAGTTCTCTGGTCGAACGCCTGCAGCGCGGCCTGTCGGAGAGCGGGCCGTTCTTCGCGATTGACAGCTGCCCGATGTTCGAGGAGCCCTTGCATCTGATCCCCCGCCATCTGCGGCGCGAATTCGAGAAGATGCTGGGTGTCCACATCGAAGGCGACCTCTGCCCGGTGTGCCGCTACCGCCTGCGCCAGGAGTTCGGCGAGCGCTACGAGGACTTCCCGATCGCTACCGCGACGTTTTCCAAGCGCAACCGGCGCGGGGTCGGGATCGTGCCGCCGGTCGATCCGAACAACCAGGACACCTCCGTGCTCATCGGCAGCGAGGACATCTCCAAGCTCGATCTCTACTCGGAGGGTGATCCGCGCGTGCTCGACCTGAACGGCGCCCTGAACGTTGGTAACCGCGGCATGGTCGAGTTCATCGAAGTATTCAAGAACGAGACCGAGTACCTGCACGCCATGATCACGGCGACACAGGAAAAGGTCATCCCGGCCCCCGGCCGCCACGGCATGGTCTATCTCGACACGGTTATCGTCGCGCACTCGAACGAGGCCGAGTGGCAGAAGTTCAAGGCCGACCACACCAACGAAGCCATCCTCGACCGCATCGTCGTCGTCAAGGTGCCGTACAACCTCCGCCTCTCCGAGGAGGTGAAGATCTACCAGAAGATCATCCGCAACTCGGACTTTCGCGCCCACGTAGCCCCACACACCCTGGAGATGGCGTCGATGTTCGCCATCCTGTCGCGCCTCGAACCGACACCCAAGTGCGACCTGATGACCAAGCTCAAGCTCTACAACGGCGAAGAGGTCATCGAGAAGGGCCGCACGAAGAAGCTCGATGCGCGCGAGTTGCGCGACGAAGCCAAGCGCGAGGGCATGAGCGGCATCTCCACGCGCTTCATCATGAAAGCCCTCGACAACGCCCTGTCCGACAGCATCGAAGGCGAGTGCATCAACCCGATCGGCGTGCGCGAGGCGCTGATCAACATGACTAAGGAAGCCGATCTGCCCGACGACTCTCGCAAGCAATACCTCGACTTCGTGCAGGACGCCCTGCACAAGGAGTACCTCGAGCTGCTGGAGAAGGAGATCACCAAGGCCTTCGTCTTTTCCTACCAGGAGCAAGCCGAGACCTTGTTTCAGAACTACCTCGATCACGCCGAGGCGTACGTGAACAAGACCAAGGTGCGCGACCGCAACACCAAGGAGGAGCTGCACCCGGACGAGAGCTTTCTCAAGTCCATCGAAGAGCAGATCGCGATCATCGGCTCGGCGGCGGAAGGCTTCCGCCAGGAGGTCATTGCGTATCTCTGGGCCGCCAGCCGGCGGGGCGAACGTATCAGCTACAAGAGCTACGAACCGCTGAAAGAGGCGATAGAGAAGAAACTCATGACCTCCGTGCGCGACATCAGCCGTATTATCACCAAAGCCCGCACGCGAGACGAGGAACAGAGCGAGAAATACGACGCCATGGTCAAGAACCTCCTGGAGAACGGCTACTGCCCGTCGTGCGTCGATGTCGTCCTGAAATACGCTGCCAACAATCTCTGGAAGGATTGAGAACTGCTGTGGGTCGCCGCACCGGCGCCGGCCCGCCTTTGGTCAGTGCGATGTCCGTGGATTCGATCTTCCGGCCGTTTCGACCGTCCGATGCGGAGCGTAGCGATCGCGCCAGTAGCGACCGGCTGCGCCACCGGCAGAAGGTCCGCCAGTCGATTCGCGACAACATTGCCGACATCGTCGCCGAGGAATCGATCATCGGAAAAGATCGGGAGCGCATCATCAAGGTGCCCATTCGCGGCATCCGGGAGTATCGATTCGTTTACGGAGACAATACGCCCGGCGTCGGTCAGGGCGACGGCGAGACGCAGCCGGGGCAGATCGTGGGAAAGGCCGGCCCGCAGGAACGCGTCGGCGTCGATAAGGCCGGCGATCGCCCCGGCGTCGACTACTACGAAACCGACGTCACCCTCGAAGAACTGATCGACATCATGTTCGAGGACCTCGAACTGCCCGACCTCGAACGCCGGCGCCTGCGGGAAATCGCCGCGCTCCGGCAAAGCAAGCGCAAGGGCTACCGCGCCAAGGGTATTCGCGTCCGCCTCGACAAGCGCCGCACGGTCAAAGAGAAGGTTCGCCGCGAGCTGGCCGCCAGACGTTCGCCGGAACGGGCGGGTACCGTGCCGGAGCGCTTCCCGTTCCACGACGGCGACCTCGTTTACCGGCATATCGAACCCGACACCCGGATGGAGTCGAATGCCGTGGTCATTTGCATCATGGATACGTCGGGGTCCATGGACAAGATGAAGAAATACCTCGCCCGCAGCTTCTTCTTTCTACTGTTCCAATTTATCCGCACCCGCTATCGCAACGTCGAGTTGGTGTTCATCGCCCACCACACCCAGGCCCGCGAGGTGACCGAAGAGGAGTTCTTCCACAAGGGCGAATCGGGCGGGACCTTTATCTCCGCCGGCTACCAGAAAGCCCTCGACATCGTTGCCGAGCGCTACCATCCGTCGTTGTGGAACGTGTACGCCTTCCACTGCTCCGACGGCGACAACTTCGATTCCGACAACCCGACCGCGATGCGGGCCGCAACTGCGCTGACCGAGATCTGCAATCTGTTCGGCTACGGCGAAATCAAGCCGCTCGGGTCGCGATACTACGAGAGTTCGATGCTAAGTCTCTTCCGGCGCCTCGAAGCGGACAACTTCCAGACCGTCCTGATCGAACGTAAGGAGGACATCTGGCCGGCCTTCAAGGCGCTGCTGGCTAAAGACCGTGCCGCTGGCACATGAGCACGCCCATGCCCCGCACTTACGACATCGCCGATCTCGAGGGCTGGGACACGCGCATCCGGCAACGCGTGGCAGCGTTCGGACTCGACTGCTTCCCGCAGGAGTTCGAGATCTGCGACCACATGCAGATGCTCGGGTACATGGCATACTCCGGTATGCCGTCGCACTACCCGCACTGGTCGTACGGCAAAGCCTACGAAAAGCTGAAAACTCTTTACGATTACGGCGTCTCCGGCCTGCCGTACGAGATGGTGATCAACGCCAACCCCGCGCTCGCCTACCTGATGCGTGACAACTCGCTGCTGCTCCAGGTCCTTACCATCGCCCACGTTTACGGCCACAACGACTTCTTCAAGAACAACTTCACCTTCCGTAGCACCCGCGCCGAGTTCACCATCTCCACCTTCAAGGCCCACGGCAACCGCATCAGGTCCTACGTCGAAGACCCCAGCATCGGCCTGAACAAGGTCGAGAACTTGCTCGATGCCGCCCATGCCCTCTCGTTACAGTGCCGGCGGAATCTCGCCGTGCGCAAACGGACCCCGCAGGAACAGCGCACCGCCATTCTCGAGGCCGCCGCACCCCAGGACGATCCCTTCAGTCGCGTCCATCGGCGTGTCGAGTACGTCGAGCCGGAGCTGACCCGCGTGCCGCTCGAACCCGAGGCTGATCTGCTGCTCTTCATCCGCGACTACAACCCGCACCTCAGCGAGTGGCAAAAGGATGTGCTGACCATCGTCCACGAAGAGGCCCGGTACTTCATTCCTCAGATCGAAACCAAGATCATGAACGAAGGCTGGGCCTCGTACTGGCACAAGCGCATCCTCGACAGTTTGGAGCTCCCGCAAGACCTTCAGCTCGAGTTCATCGTCCGGCACAACCAGGTGGTGCGGCCTTTCCCCGGCGGGCTCAACCCCTATCACCTCGGCTTCAGGGTCTGGGAGGACATTCAACGTCGGTACGACAATCCGACACCCGAGGAGGCTGCCGAGCTGGGGCCGAACCGGCCGAGCGGCACGGCGAAGATCTTCGAGGTGCGCGCGGCCGATCGCGATGTCTCTTTCCTGCGACGCCATCTCACGCGCGAGTTGATCCGCGAGCTCGACCTCTTCGAGTACCAGGCCCGCGACGCCGACCTGGTCGTAACCCAGGTCGGCGACGACGACGGCTGGGAAAAGGTAAAGGAGACGCTGCTCCGCTCCGTCGGCATGGGTGGCGTTCCGGTACTACAGATCGTCGACGGCGACTTCGGCGGCAACCGCACCCTCTACCTCGTGCACGACCATGACGGCCGGGACCTCCACCTCGAGTCGGCGGAGAAGACCCTGGCGTACGTGCACCGGCTGTGGCAACGCGAAGTGACATTGGAGACTGAGGTGGACGGCAAGCGCAGCCTGTTGACTTACAACGACCGCGGCTTCTCGACGAAGCCGGTGAGGTAACGCCAACCGCAGATCGCGCCACGACCGCCGCGATTACGATCCGTCCTTGTGGGCGGCACGGCGACGCAAGGCGTGTCGGTGACTTGGCGAGGTAGGAGATGGCCGACAGAAGAGAGCAGGTCTGGGCCTATCACGGAGTCCAGAGCAGGTTCGTGAATACCACCGACTGGACGGCCATTCCGTTCGGGGGTCTGCCCGACCTGTACACAAAGATGCGGGCCGAGTCCTGCACTCACGTGGACCGGCTCTGCATCGTTGCCCATGGCGACCGCAACGGTTACGTCGACCTCGATCCGCCGCTCACCTGGGAGACCGTGGATGGTATGCGCGGCGATGTCGTCAAGCTGGGCCAGGTCCTCAATGCCGGAGCCCGCGTGATCTTCTATGCGTGCACAGCCGGGGGTGGAGTCGAAGGCGACCGCCTCCTGACAAAGCTGTCATCGATGTGGCCGGGCCGTGACGTGATCGGCTTCAATACCGCTAATGAGACGGCGGGCCCGACTCCGGGTCCGGGGGCGGTGAAATCGTCCTCGAAGACCGCGCTCCGCAATGACGAATGGTCGAACGAGGCGAAGTGGGCCCATAACGGTAAGATCGTCAGGGCTCCCCTGTTCGAGTTCACGTATTTTCAGGAACACGATCCGCTCTTTAAGAACCGGTGCGGTTCCGATGGGTGCCCCGGCCACGGGGCCTACGGACACTCATGTGACCCGTACAACCGCCGCACGTGGCCGACGTGGGTGGTCAGTCGCAATGCGATCGAGAAGCTTAAGGCGAGCGGGGCCGGCGGCAAAGCGGCGCTCCCCGAAGCAAAGAGTGTGGGCAGCCCGCAACGAGACCGGGTTCACCCCCGCGCACCGGCGTACCCCGCAGGTACCGGCAACTTCAGGCGCAGAGATCCGGTCCGATAGTGGATTACGAGGCGCCCCGCCCGGTCGAACGAGGGACCGGCTTCGCTGCTACGGCTCGACCTCCAACGCCAGCGGCACGGACTGCCCCAAGAGCCACGCTTCGAGCATGCTATTGACGACCTCCGGCGCTTCCTGCTGCACCCAGTGGGAGACCCGCGGCAGATAGCGGAGCGTCAGGTTCCTTACATAGGCCTCCGTGCCGTATGTGGTCTCCTTGCCGAGCGCGATATCGTGCTCACCCCAGATCATCAATGTCGGAACTTCGATCGGCGGATAACCCAGGCGGCGCTGTCGTCTCCCGCCCCCGCCGCGCACGAAAGCACGGTAGTAGTTGAGCATGGCCGTCATCGCGCCGGGTTCGAGCGCGTTGCGGCGGTAGACGTCGAGCACCTCCTCGGGAAAACGGTCCTTGTCTACCGCCATGGCGCGGAACGCCCGCCCGACCGCGCGCGCTTGGCCGGCACGGAGCGCCAGCTCCGGCAATCGGGGCAACTGGAAGAACAGCACGTACCAGGACCGCAAGGCCTGACGCCCGCGCCGTAGCGCCCGCTCCAGGATGGCCGGGTGCGGCAGGTTCATGACCACCAATCGCTCGATGGCGCGCACGCGACGCATCGCGAAGTACCACGCGATCACGCCGCCCCAATCGTGGGCAACCAGCAGCGTCGAGGTCGCACCGCTGGCGTCCACGAGACCGGCGACGTCGTCGAGGAGATGCTCGATGGCGTACGCGGTCACGTCGCCCGGACGGTCGGTCCTTCCATAACCGCGCAGGTCGGGTGCCCATGCGCGGTAACCGAGGCGCGCAAACAGCGGAAGCTGATAGCGCCAGGAGAACGACGATTCGGGGAAACCGTGCAGGCACAGGGCAAGTCGATCGCCCGTGCCGCAGGTCGCCACATGGAAGTTGAGCCCGTTGGCAACGACCCGTTCCGAGCCGATGGCGTCGCTCTCGGTCATGCGTCTTCACACTATCCGGGGGGCGGACCGGGGGGAAGGCGGTTGACCGAGCACGGCGTCGTGCTACCAGAGGATCGTGTTGCTCAAACGAGTACTGTCGGCCCTGTTCTGGGTGTTCCTCGTCGTCACGTCGATAGCGCTGTTTCCGGTGGCGGTGCTCATCTGGGCCGTGACCCTTTTGTTCGATCGGCGTCTCGTCGTCCTGCACCGGTTCACGTGCTTCTGGGCGTCCCTGTATACGTGGTTGAACCCGGTCTGGCGCGTGCACATCGAGGGACGGGAAAAGATCGACCGCAAGACCGCCTACGTGATGGTTGCGAACCATCAGTCGCTGCTCGACATCCTTGTTCTGTTCCGCCTGTTCGTACACTTCAAGTGGGTGTCGAAGATCGAGAACTTCCGCGTGCCGTGCGTCGGCTGGAACATGAGCCTGAATCGTTACATCAAGCTTCGCCGCGGCGACTCGGCGAGCATCGAGAAGATGATGGAGGCCTGCTGGGCAACCCTGGCGGAAGGGAATTCGATCATGATGTTCCCGGAAGGCACGCGCTCCGCCGATGGTCGCCTCAAGGCTTTCAAGCACGGCGCCTTCACCATCGCCAAGAAAGCCGCGGCGCCGTTGCTCCCGATCATCGTGGAAGGGACGGCCAATGCGTTGCCGAAGCGCGGCTTCGTTCTCCAGGGACGCCATTCCATTCGCGTTCGAGTGCTCGACGAGATCCCGTACAGAACCTTTGCCCATATGTCCGTCGAGGAGCTAGTGGCCACCGTCTTCGCGCGTTTCGCGAGCGATCTCGGAGAGCCGCTCCGCGACTTCCCGCCCGCGCGCGCCGCCGTCTAACAGGGATACCCGGCCTGAGAAGTCGCCGCGCAGCGGCAGGACGGCTGGGGCGCGCCGCCCGCGTGCGTGGCGTGCGGAAACCCGCCCCCCCCGCCTTCGCAGGTCTGCATGGCCAGGCCGCTGCGTTCCGGTTGCGGCCGGTTTGATCATTCTTCGAAGTAGCGGAAGTAAGCGACCGGGCTCAGGTTGGCTGGCCCTGCTCGGCCTGCTTGCGATCGAGGCGCTCGAGCTTCTCGTAGAGCGATTCGATAACCGTCTTGAGGCGGGCGTACTGGCTGAAAATCGACTGGGGGTTCGGGTGCGTCATGTAGAAGTTCTGCGCGTTGATGACCTCTACGACCCGGCTCAGTTCCTCTTCCGTGGCAGCGATCTGCGCCTCGATGGTTGCCAGCTCGCGCGTCCGTTTCGCCGCTTCGCGGGCCGCCCGCTTCTCCGCCTCCCGATCGGGCGGCGTGGGCGCTGCGGTGCGCGAGTCCCGCGACAGCGCTGCCGTCACCGGCAGTCCAGCCGACCGCAGTGCGGTCGGCGCCAGCGGTGCCTGCGCCTCGCGTTCCTTGGCCCGCAGGTATTCATCGTAGTTACCCAGATAACGCACCGCCGTGCCATGCCCGACTTCGACGATCTCGTCGGGAAGGCGGTCGAGGAAGTAACGGTCGTGGGCGACGAATACCAACGTCCCCGCATATGCCAGCAGCGCCTCTAGCAGCACCTCCTTTGCGGCGAGGTCGAGATGGTTTGTCGGTTCGTCGAGCAGCAGGCAGTTGGTCGGGTGCAGCAGTAACGTCGCCAGCGCCAATCGGCTGCGCTCGCCGCCGCTGAGCACGCGCGTGGGTTTGAACACGGCATCGCCGCTGAAGAGGAAGGCGCCGAGAAAGGCTCGCACGAGAGGGACGAAGTCCAGCGGCGCGGCCGCGGTCACAACGTCGAGCACAGTCTTGTCCGGATCCATGCTGGCACCGCGGTCCTGGGCAAAATAGCTCAAGGAGACGTTGCTTCCGACTCGCCGTTCCCCCTGGTCGAGCGGCTCTGCACCAGCCAGCAACCGCATCAGCGTCGACTTGCCGGCTCCGTTCGGGCCGACCACGGCGACCTTGCGACCGCGCTCGATCGTCAGGTCGATGCCGGCGTAGACGCTCACCGACCCGTAGGCCTTCGCCGCGCCTCGCAATTCGAGAACCATCCGGCCGCTGCGCGGTGGCTGCGGAAAGCGGAAGTGCAGCGTCCGCATACCCTCCGGCGGCTCGAGCCTTGGGAGCTTCTCGAGCTGCTTGATGCGGCTCTGCACGAGCGCGGCTTTCGATGCCTGGTACCGGAACCGGTTGATGAAGCCCTGGATGCGTTCGATCTCTTCCTGCTGTTGGCGATACGCCTCCGTCTGCTGACGTATCCGCTCTTCGCGCTCGACGAGATAGTGGCTGTAGTCGCAGGTGAAGTCGGTCAGCTTACCACGCGACAGTTCGGTAATGCCGGTTACCGTCTGGTCGAGGAAATAGCGGTCGTGCGCGACCAGCAGGACCGTATGCGGGTACGCGCGCAGAAACCCCTCGAGCCAATCGCGTGCTTCGAGGTCGAGATGGTTCGTGGGTTCGTCGAGCAGGAGAAGCCGGGGCTTCTCCAGCAACAACTTGGCGAGCGCAATACGCATCTGCCAGCCGCCGGAGAACTCGCTGCAGTCGCGTTGCAGGTCGTCGGCGGTGAAGCCCAATCCGGCAAGTACCGCTTCCGCGCGGCTTTCCAGGTCGTAACTGCCGTGTGCGTCCCACGCCTCGCGCGCGGCTGCGTACTCCGTCATGAGGACTTCGTGGCGGGGGTCGTCGGCGCCGGTCTCGGCCAGCGCGGCTTCGATGCGCCCGCAAGCCGCGGCGATGGCGTGCACGTGTTCGAATGCGCTCATCGCCTCCGCCAGTACCGTCCGACCCGCGAGGCCGTAAACCTCTTGTGGCAGATAGCCTACGGTCGCGCCCTTCGGCAGGCTGAAGTTCCCGCCGTCGGGCTCCATCTCCCCGGCGATAATGCGGAGGAAGGTGGACTTACCGGATCCATTCGCGCCCACCATGGCCACGCGTGCCCCGGCGGGGACGAACCAATTGACCCCGGCAAGCACCACCTGGCCGCCGAAGGCCTTGCTCAGATTACTGACGGTCAACACCTGCGCTACACCCTTCGTGGGGGATGGTCGGTCGAGCGCCCGACCTCGCAGACCTAGCGAGCCGGAGCTGGCCCGGCAAGCGCGGTGGCAGTGGTGCGGTCAACCTTACGTTCCGCCGGACGAGCGGTAGCGCCCATAGGCCGCCTCCCAGTTTCGCCCGTCGTACTCCTCCACTGGCAACGCCGCCGCATCGACGTTGTCGAGACATCTGACGTTGACGTCAATCCGATCGGGATCGGAGCGCGGCACGTAGTAGGGAGCGACGCCGCAGACGCGGCAGAATAGGTGCTTGGCGGCACCCGTGTTGAAGGCGTACGTCACCAGGTCGTCAGCCCCCGCGAGGAGCCGGAAGACGCCCCGGGGTACGATCCAGTGCAGGTACGCCTTTTTGGTGCAGACCGAGCAGTTGCATACGACGACCTTCTCGGGTCGCGCCGCAACCTCGAAGCGTACCCGACCGCAGTGGCAGCCGCCCCGAGCGAAGGCATCGGACGAACTCATGAGGGCGTCTCCGACCGTGGCCTCTGTGCGCTCCGGCGAAGTCCTTCGGAACCGAATCGCGGCATGCCCGGGGCATCTAGCACGATTCACGAACTTCGCCGAGCACTGTGGACCCAATGGCCGCGCGCACGGCTCGACGACGGCGAGATCCGGTTGCCGCGCCCCGGCTCGGCGACCTAGAATGATTTTCAGGAGGCCGACCAGAATGCACGTCAGCATCAAGTGGTGCGTACCTTGAAACTATCTCCCCCGCGCGACCAGTTTGGCCGCGTCGTTGAAGCGCGAGTTCCGGGTCGAGGCTGAACTCATACGGGGTACGGGAGGCGTGTTCGATGTGCACGCCGACGGTAAGCTGATCTTCTCGAAGCACGAGCACGGTCGCTTCCCGAACGAAGGCGAGGTCGAGGCTTTGCTGCACGCAGCCGGCTACTGAAGGTGGTGGCCCGTCCGTGACCGACGAGGCAATCAAAGTACTGCTCGTTGAGGACGATCCGGCAGAGGCCGGACGTGCAAGGGAATACCTCGTTGACCGGTGTGCAACCCCGTTCGGGATCGTCGCCGTGGGCACGCTCGCCGCTGCGAGAGCACGCTTGGCCGAGGAACGGTTCGATGCCGTAGTGCTCGACCTCGATCTCCCCGACAGTCGTGGCCTGGACACGCTGACCCAGATCCGTAGCGTCGCCGGCGATGTGCCCATCGTGATTCTATCTGCCCTCGACAGCGAGGAGACCGGCGTGGCCGCAGTGCGTGCCGGGGCGCAGGAATACCTTGTCAAAGAGGACGTGCTCCGTGGGGTTCTTGCTCGCAGTGTGCAACAGGCGATCGCCCGCCGGGCCCTCCAGCAGGAGCTGACCCAACGCACGCAGCAGCTTGAAGCGGCAAATCGGCTCAAGGATCTGTTCGTTGACGTCATGCGACACGACTTGCTGGATCAGGTGGCCGCGATCCTTGGCGCCGCGGATCTGCTCCTGGCACACGAAGGTGACGACGAAAGTCAGGATCTGCTGCGCACCGTAGTGCAGCGCGCCGAGCGCCTTGCCGGCATCATTCGTGCCGCCACTCTGTACGCCAAACTGCAAGGGCCGGAGGAATTGCCGAAGGAACGGCTCGACCTCAGCGCTTTGATTCGCGCCGCGGTCGCGGAAGTTCGTCAGTTGGTGGCCGAAAAGCAGCAACGGGTGACCATTCGCTGTGCTCCCGAGTCGTACGCGATGGTCAACCCGATCCTGCAAAATGCCCTGGTACAACTGCTGCGCAACGCCGTGCGTTACTCCCCTCCGGGACGGCGCATCGACGTTTCGCTCGGGGAAGCGGATTTCGGTTACCGCATCGCGGTGACGGACTGGGGCGACGGTATACCGTCGCCAGAGCGCGAGAGCCTTTTCTCCCGTCTCGAGCGGCCTGACAGGGCCGCCGCCAAGGGCACCGGACTCGGCGTTGCGATCGTGAAGCGCGTCGCCGATCTGCACGGCGGCAGAGTCGGCGTGGCCGAGAATCCGGAGGGCGGCAGCGTCTTCACGATCGACCTGCCGCGGACATGACCGGCGCGAGAAGCGACTTTGTCCCGGGTCCTTCTCAGGAGGCGGTACGTCGGCCGCGCCACCTCAGCAGCGCGGCGCCGAGCACGCCGCTACCCATGAGGACCATCGTTGCCGGCTCGGGAACGGGACTATTGAGGAAGTCGCCGGAACGAACCTGGGTGCTCGCAAACGTTCCCGGGGCAGTGCCGGTTGCCCAGAACTGTAAACTGAAGCCACCGTGGTAGCCGACATTGGTCGGGAGCCCGAAGAACGACAGCAGGCCCGACTCCTTGACGTCCTGGTACCCGCCAGCGGCCACCTTGACGTTGCCGGCTCCAAACACCCTGGTGGTACCCGCGAAACTCCCGCTCAGCAGGGTGGTTCCAAGGGCGATCTCGAGGTTCCCGTCATTGTCGAAGTCCACACCGCCCACGATCTGCAAGCTGCCGCCGGGGCCAAACTCCCACCGTGCCGGGTTGGGCGAACCGGCAAAGGCGCCGGTGGTGAAGCTCAGGATGCAGTTGACGCAGGTGACCGTGGTTCCGTTGTTACTGGGAGTACTCAGTCCAACGATGTTATCGACGTCGATGCCGCTGCCGACGAGTGCGCCACCAGCGGTCGCATAACTAATGGTGCCCGTCGTGGGAGCGATGACGCCGAAATCGAGATACGGCATGGCGGTTGCGGGCGCGGACCACAGCAACAGCAGGGCGACGGCAGCAGTAGCGCCAAAGTGCCCGCGAGTTCCGGATGCCTCGCGCAGCCGTCCCGTCCCCGCACTCCGAGAGGCGATTGTGGATTTCATTTTACCCTCCGCACCTACGGGACGACCCTTTACAAGTCAACCGGAGTGGCGCGAGTTTAGCAAGCTCTAAATCTTGCCGGACGGAAGTGTAGACGCGCACCCGTAAGCCGGCATTGTTCATGCGGGGTGACTTGCCGACTGCGCGCTGCTTTGTGCCGGTTATAATTCCGTCCGCCGCAGGCGCAGCGCGTTGGCGACCACGGACACGGAGCTGAAACTCATCGCCGCGCTCGCCAGCATCGGGCTCAGTAACAGTCCAGCCGCCGGGTAGAGCACCCCGGCCGCAATCGGTACGCCCAGGGTGTTGTACACGAAGGCAAAAAACAGATTCTGCCGGATGTTGCGCATGGTGGCGCGACTCAGTCGCCGCGCCCGGGCGATGCCGCGCAGATCGCCGTTAACGAGCGTTATGCCGGCACTTTCAATAGCGACGTCGGTGCCCGTTCCCATGGCGATGCCAACATGAGCCTGAGCCAGGGCAGGGGCGTCATTCACCCCATCTCCGGCCATGGCGACAACGCGCCCCTCGCCTTGCAGGCGGACAACGATCTCGCGCTTCCGTGCCGGGAGTACCTCGGCCTCGAACGTGTCGATGCCGAGGCTTCTTGCGATTGCCGCGGCGCTGGTCGAACTGTCCCCGGTCAACATGACCACGCGGATGCCCTCGCGGTGCAGGAGGGCCAGCGCCTCGGGAGTCGATGGCTTCACCGGATCGGCGACACCGAGTAACCCCGCCGGTCTTCCATCGACCGCAACCATGACGACCGTCTGGCCAGAGCCGGCCAGATCTCGCCAGGCTTTAGCCAGTTCACCCGCGTCGATGCCGAGATCGGCGAACAGCCGGTCGTTTCCCAATGCCACGGGGCGACCACCGACCCTGCCGGCAACGCCCTTGCCGGGGACCGACCGGAAATCCGACGGTGCCGTCGTTGCAACACCCCGTGCCTCCGCCGCCGCCAGAACCGCCCCCGCCAACGGGTGTTCGCTACCGCGTTCGAGGCCGGCCGCGAAGGCCAGTAACGCATCCTCCTCCCAACCGTCGATCGCCACAATCGACTGTACCGCCGGCTTCCCCGCCGTCAGCGTGCCGGTCTTGTCCACGACCACGGTGTCGACCTTCTCGAGGATTTCGATGACCTCGGCATTCCTGATCAGTACGCCGGCCGTCGCGCCACGGCCGGTACCGACCATGATCGACATCGGCGTGGCCAACCCGAGCGCACACGGACAAGCGATGATGAGCACCGCAACCGCATTCACCAGCGCATAGGCGAGCCGCGGTTCGGGACCCAGGATGCTCCACACGAGAAAAGTGATCGTTGCGACGGCCAGCACCGCCGGTACAAAGTAGCCCGCGACCACATCGGCGGACCGCTGAATCGGGGCGCGGCTGCGCTGCGCCTGCGTCACCATGCGGACTATCTGGGCCAGCAACGTCTGTTGCCCAACCCGTTCCGCACGCATGACGAAGCTGCCCGTCCCGTTGACCGTTCCACCCGTGACTCGGCTCCCGACGGTCTTCTCCACCGGAATCGGCTCGCCGGTCACCATCGATTCGTCGATCGAGGTGCCGCCCTCGACCACGCTGCCGTCCACGGGGACCTTCTCCCCCGGACGCACGCGCAGGCGGTCATCGACCTTTACCGCCGCCAGCGGCACGTCCGCCTCGCTGCCGTCATCCTGGATGCGCCGCGCGGTCTTCGGGGCGAGACCGAGCAGCGCCCGAATCGCGCCACTGGTCCGCTGTCGGGCCCGCAGTTCGAGGACCTGACCGAAGAGGACGAGCGTGACAATTACGGCGGCGGCCTCGAAGTACACCGGCACCTGACCGCCGTGGCCGCGGAAGCCCGCCGGGAATGCGTGCGGAACGAGCGTGGCCAGAACGCTGTACGCGTACGCAACCCCGGTGCCGATAGCGATCAGGGTGAACATGTTGAGCCGCCGCGTGACCAGCGATGTCCAGCCGCGTTCGAAGAACGGCCAGCCCCCCCACAACACCACGGGCGTCGCCAGCAGGAACTGCACCCACAGCACCGTGGCCGCGCCGAGGGCGTGCTGCACCGGTTGGCCCGGGATCATGTCCGCCATGGCGAGCACGAACACCGGCAGGGTGACCGCGAGACTCGCCCAGAAGCGCCGGGTCATGTCGCGCAACTCGGGGTTACCCGCCTCCTCGACGGCTACCGTGCGCGGCTCCAGCGCCATGCCGCAGATCGGGCACGCGCCGGGTTCGGGGCGGACGATTTCGGGGTGCATCGGACAGACGTATTCGAGCCGCGTTGGCAGGCCGACTTCCTCGGGCTCGAGCGCCATTCCGCAGTCCGGGCACGGCCCCGGGCCGGAGGCGTGGATCTCCGGGTGCATCGGGCACGTGTAGGTGGTACCGACGGGAGCCGGCGGCGTTTCCGCCGCGGCACGAGGGGTCAGGTAGTGCTCCGGATTCGCACGGAACTTCTCGCGGCATTTCGGGTTGCAGAAACCGTAAGTGACGCCACGGTATTCCCACGCGCCGCCCCGGGGCGCCGCCGGATCGACTTGCATACCACAGACAGGATCGGTCCCGCTGGGCGGATCGCCGGCCGAGGATCGCGCTACGTCCATGCAATCCGGGAAGGTAGCAAAATACGCGGGGAAACGGCAGCACGCCGCAACGGCGCACGGATGTTGCATCCGTCATCGACGATCGGCACCCGCATCGGTAGCGCCGGGGACGCATCGTCGCCGCTTCCAGCCATCGCGGCCGATCGTAGATGCCCGGAATGCGAGTGGCCAACGGAGCCTTGCCGGTGCCGATGCCCGCCTCACCGGGCGCGGACGTCTAGCCGCCGGCGGCGTATGCCTCCGGGCGCTCGGCGAAGCGGGCGGTGCATTCGAGGGAGCAGAAGTAGTAGTCCCGGTCGACGTACCTGAGGTGCCCTGCCGCGTTGCGGCGCTCGACGCGCATCCGGCATACCGGGTCCACCACGTCGCCACCGACACCTCCGGTCCGGATTGCCAGCGCAAAAACCTCGACCGGGTCGAGGGCATTGCGCACCGTCACGGGGCCAAGCGCGGTCACGGCAATACCCCGCGCCGCTGCCACTCCGACAACGGCCGCCGTCGCCAGTGCCTCGTCGGCCCGGGCCTGCGCCGCGATCCGTGCCGTCAGGTTCACCGCCGCGCCGAACACGTCTTCGTCCACCTCGACGGCCGTGCCGTGATGCACGCCCGCGCGCAGACAGGGCGCGTCCCCGGTCGCCATCGCGTCCCACAGCGCCGTCACGAAATCCAAAGCACCCGCCGGATCCGGCGTAACCACCAGCACGGCGTCGCCCATGGTCTTCACCAGACGACCACCCTCCGGAATCACGCTTCGCACGGTCGCCGCAAACGTCCGTGCCAACTCCGCCGCGGCGGCGTCGCCGTGCGCTTCGGTCAAGGCCGTGAAACCCGCCAGATCGACGATGGCAAACGTCCCAACCATACGGACCCGCGCCCCCAACGCCGGTCACGCCGGCCGCCGGGCGTAGAACGCCTTCACGATGTCGAAGTACACATTCTCCTCGCGCTCGAGCTCGAAGCCGGCCCTCAGGACATTGGCTCCCGTATCGCGGTTCATCGCCGGCCCCAGCCGGCGCGATATCACGGTCATCAAATCCTGCATCACCGCCACCGGACCGAAGCGGCTACGCACGTGCTCGAACATCAGCAGGCGGCCCCCGGGTCGCAGGCAGCGAAACAGCTCCCTCAGACCGCGAACGGGATCAGGCACCGAGCAGAACGTGCACGAGGTTGCGATCGAGTCGAAGGTCGCGTCGTCGAACTCCAACGCCTGCACGTCCATCACGCGAAGCTCGATCTCGCCCGGATACGCCGCCGCGCGCGGGCGCGCCGCCGCGATCATGCCGGAGCTGATGTCGATCGCCGTCAGCGATAGGCCGGGTGGGAAGAACGCGAAGTCGTGACCGGTCCCCGCCGCCACCATGAGGCACCGGCCGCGCAGATTCGCGAATACCCGTCGCTTGGAGGCGCCAAAGCGCTGTGCGTCTGCCCACGTCATCCACTCGTAAGTCCGACTGGCGCGGTCCCATTTCTCCTGGCACTGCCTATCCATGCTCGCCTCCATCATCGGTCTCCGGCGCGGAGCGCCCAGTCATAAGCGTGGACGGCGCCCACGACGATGATTCCGAAGACCGCGCCGGCAAGGACACCAACGCCGTCCGCGCTTCCGTGATCCATTGAATCGCGCATGCCGAAGATCATGCCGCCGTACATGCCGATGAGCGATCCCGGCACCATGACCTGAAACATTCCCAGCACCGGGCCGCACACCGGCATGAGTCCGATGTGCACGGCCATGCCGATGCCCATGCCGGCAATCATCGCCAGCGCCATGTCCCAGGCCGGCGTCACCGTTGCCCCTACTGCACTCGCGGTAACCGCCCCCGTTACCGCTCCGGCCGCGTGATCGCCGAGCGCAAACATCAACCAACGCAAACGTGTGTCGTACATCTTGCTTCTCCTCTAACGATCGCCGGACCCGACAGTCTCCCCCACCATCCGGCGGGGCGACACCATGCCGGTGCCACCCCGCCGGGCACCGCCTAGTTCGGAGACTTCGCCAGGGCCGCCTGCTCTTCCGCCATCGCCGCATAGTCCTTCTGCTGCCGCTTGAACGAGTCAATGAGACCGCGGCAATGCGTCACCCACGACGCGGCCGGCTTTCCGCCGCCCTTCTGGAACGACACCAGCATCTCCTCGTGGGTCTTCACCTTCGCTGCGGCCGCTGCGGCCTGACCGGTGTAATAGTCCGCGATGGCCTGGTGGTCCGCCGCGGTTTTCGCGGCCGCGACCTTGGCGGCGACGTTACCTTCGTCGATCGCCTGAGCCCCGGCGATGATGGGCATGCCGAGACTTAGCGCAAGAGTCAGCGCAACTGCCGTCAACTTCGGATGTTTCATATCGATCCTCCTGTTCCGTCAGGCCAGATTACCCACCCATCTGACGCGGCCCCTCGATACGGCCCTTGAAATGACAGGGCCTACTCGGGGCGAACGGAAACGTTTCCACCCGGCAGACCCTCTCCGTTCGTGCCGAGTAGCGCCGTCTCGACCACCCGAGCGCCCAGAGTAGCCGATGTATTCTCAATCGGCGTAGCGAAGGGCTCAGGCGCGTATCGAGGCACGCCGAACCTCACTGTCGATCCGCGTCAGGAAGCACCAAGTGCTCATCTGTGCCCGCCTTCCCTTCTCGTTGGACCAATAACCCCGCTAGACCGCATACCCGCACCCGAGGCGGGGGCGGCGCTCGGCTCCGTCTGCGGCGGTTCATGACGCCCACTCCCGCCTCAGCTCCCAGCGCTTCGCCAGTGTGAAGACAACAGGATACACCAACAGTTCCATGAGAAAACTTACGGCGATGCCGCCGATCAGCGGGGCAACCAGCCGCCGGGTTACGTCCGCACCAGTCCCCGTCGCCCAGAGCAGCGGCAGCAGCCCGATCATGTCGGTGGCCACCGTCATCGTCTTGGGCCGGATTCGTTTCACCGCCCCCTCGTAGACGGCGGCGAACAGGTCGTCCCGGTTCCGCATGCGTCCCTCCGCCTTCGCCTGATCGAACGCTCCGTAGAGATAGAGCAGCATGATCTGGCCGGTCTCGGCGTCGACACCTAACAACGCAATGATGCCGACCCACACCGCCAGACTCATGTTGTAATCCAGCGCCCACAGGAACCAGAACGCACCGATCAGGCTGAACGGCACGGCGAGCAACACCACCCCAACGCGGAGCCAGCTCCGATTGG
Organism: Candidatus Binatia bacterium; assembly: GCA_023150935.1. Classification (NCBI taxonomy): domain Bacteria; phylum Candidatus Binatota; class Binatia (SeqCode); species Binatia bacterium. Next base: position 488,367 of record JAKLJW010000001.1, read on the forward strand.
CGAGGTACAGCAGGAACACGATCAGCAGCAACGTGATCGGGATAACCAGCCGCAGGCGCTGGTTCGCCTGCTCGAGATACTCGAAACGCCCGGACCACACCCGCGTGTAGCCCGGCGGCATGGGCACGGCTTCCGCCGCCACCCGCTTTGCCTCTTCGACGTATCCGCCGAGATCGCGCCCGGCGATATCGACGAACACCCACGCCGTCCGTTGCGCGTTCTCGCTGCGGATCATCGGCGGTCCCGGGTTGATGCTGATGTCCGCCACCTCGCCGAGCGGCACCTGGGCGCCCGTCGGCGCGGCGACCAGCACGCCCCGCAGCGCCGGAACATCGTCGCGCAGCTCCCGCGCGTACCGCACGTTGAGTGGATAGCGCTCGAGGCCCTCGACCGTCGTGGTCACGGTCATACCACCGACCGCCGTCTGGATGACGTCCTGCACGTCGCCAGTGGTCAGGCCGTAACGCGCCGCCCGGCCACGGTCGATGTCGATGTCGAGGTAGTAGCCGCCGAGCGTGCGTTCCGGGTAAGCGCTCAGCGTTCCCGGCACGGTCTGCATCGCCGTCGCCGTGCGTTCGGCGAGCTCGCCGAGAACCTGCAGGTCGGGGCCGAGAATCTTTATTCCCACCGGCGTCTTGATGCCGGTGGCGAGCATGTTGATGCGGTTCTCGATCGGGTATGGCCAGGCGTTCGCCAGGCCGGGGAAGCTAACGACCTCGTTCAGTCCCGGATGCCGCGTGCCGTCCGCGTCGGTCCAGCCGAACTTCAGCTCGTCCATGTCGATGCGGCGCCGCTCCGGCCAGAATGTCGCCGTAAACGGCCACTTCAGCGACGCCGGCCAGCCGGAGAAGAAGTACCCGACGGACCGGCTCCGCCAGCGTTCCGGCTCGGTGTGCAATTGGATGACGGTCTCGATCATCGACAAAGGCGCCGGATCCGTGGCGGTGTCGGCGCGGCCGATCTTCCCGTGCACCGTCGCCACCTCCGGAAAGGTCTTGATGAGCTTGTCGGTCTGCTGCAACAACGCCCGACTCGTGCCGATGGCGATGCTCGGGTCGGTGGTCGGCATGTACAGCAGATCGCCCTCGTCGAGCGCCGGCATGAACTCCTCGCCGATGTGGCGTAACGGATAGAGCGTCGACGCCCCGAGCAGCAGCGTCACGCTCAGCGTCACGTATGGGTGCCGCATCACCCAGCGGAAGGCCGGTGCGTATATGGCGACCGAGGCACGGTTGATGGGGTTGCGGTCTTCCACCGGGATGCGGCCGCGAATCAGGTAGACCATCAGCACCGGCACTACGGTTACGCCCAGAATCGCCCCGGCGGCGATGGCAAACGTCTTCGTGTACGCCAGCGGCTTGAACAGTCGGCCCGACTGCTCGCCGAGGACGAAGATCGGCAGGAACGACACGGTGATGATGAGCAAAGAGAAGAACAGGCTCGGGCCGACTTCCTGCGCCGCTTCGAGTACCACCCGCACGTGGCCCCTCGGCGGTTCCCCCCGCGCCACTTGCTCCCGCTCCCACTCGAGGTGCTTGTGGGCGTTCTCGATCATGACGACGCCCGAGTCCACCATCACGCCGATCGCCAGTGCCAGGCCGCCGAGGCTCATGATGTTCGCGTTGATGCCGAGTAGCTGCATGACGAGGATCGACACCAGCAAGCCGACCGGCAACACCAGCAGCGCCACCAGGGCACTGCGCACATGGGCAAGGAAGATCAGACAGATTACGGCAACCACGGCGAGCTCCTCGAGAACGGCGCGGCGCAGGGTTTCGACGGCCCGCTGAATGAGGGCCGACCGGTCGTACGTGGTGACGGCGAACACGCCCGGCGGCAGGCCTTCCTCGAGCTCCTCGAGTTTGGCGCGCGCTTCGCGAATCACCCGATAGGCGTTTTCACCGAAGCGCGAAATGACCACCCCACCGACGGCTTCGCCAATACCGTCGAATTCGCCGACACCGCGGCGGCTCTCGCCACCGACCGCCAGCGTCGCCACGTCGCCGAGCAGGATCGGCGTGCCCTTATCGCCCACTCCCACGGGAACCCGCGCCAGGTCGTCGAGGCCGCGCAGGTAAGCACGACTGCGCACCATGTATTCGTTTTCCGCCTGCTCGATGACGGAGCCGCCGACGTCGTTGTTCGAGCGCTGCACCGCGTCGACCACGGTGCGCAGCGGCAGCCGATACGCCTGCAACACCACCGGATCGAGCACGACCTGGTACTGGCGCACGAACCCGCCAATCGCTGCCACCTCGGCCACGCCGGGCACCGCCGTGAGCGGATAGCGAAGATACCAGTCCTGCAGGCTGCGAAGCTGACTGAGGTCCTGGTTGGACGAAACCAGCGGCGTTCCCGTCAGCGGGCACGCGCCGGAACGTTCGAAACCCCGCACGCGGCGCAACGACGCACGTTGCGGCGCCGGCGCATCGTCGCGCGTCGCGTACCAGCGGTCGGCCTCCGGATCGTGAAATATCCCGCCGGGGTGCTCGGCGCAGTAGAACCCCGGATACAGCACGTACTGGTAAACCCAGCCCACCCCCGTCGCGTCTGGCCCGAGCTTCGGCTCGACCCCCCGCGGCAAGCGGTCACGCGCGAAGTTGAGGTATTCGAGGACGCGGCTGCGCGCCCAGTAGATGTCGGTGCCGTCCTCGAAGAGCACGTAGACGAACGACAGCTCGAACATGCTGTAGCCGCGGACGTAGGTCGCCCCGGGGACGGCCAGCAGCGCACTCGCGAGAGGGTAGGTGACCTGGTCGTCCACAACCTGCGGGTTCTGCCCCGGGTACTCGGTCACGACGATGACCTGCACGTCGGAGAGATCGGGGATGGCGTCGAGGCGAATGTTGTACGTCGCCCAGACCCCGACGGCCGCCAGCATCCCGGTGAGCAACAGGACGAGTACGCGGTTGTTCACCGCGTACTCAATGAGCCTGGCGATCATGATTCTCTCCCGCCGCGGCCGCACCGGCAGCGGGCACGGTGTCGCGTGCACTCAGGAATTTCCGAATGGCCTCACGGAACCGGCTCTCCGCGTCGAGGAGGAACTGGCCGCTGGTGACCACCTGGTCGCCCGGGGCGAGACCGGCAAGGACCTGCACAACACCATCCTCGCCGGCGGGTCCCACAGTCAGGCGCCGCGGTGCGAAGCGTCCCTCGCCAAGCGCGACAAAGGCCACCTGCTGCAGACCCGTGTCGATGACCGCGGCGCGCGGCACCAGCAGGGCCCGCGGCTCGAGTTCATGGGCGATTTCGACCGTGGCGTACATGCCGGGGCGCAGGTCGAGGGCGGGGTTGCGGATGACGAAACGCGTCATCGTGGTGCGGGTCGCGGTGTCGACGTGGGGGTGAATGAAGACGATTTCCCCGGCAAACGTCCGTCCCGGAACGCCGGCAACGGTAGCCGTCGCTCGTTCGCCGAGTTGTAGATACGGCAATTGCGGCGCATACACCTGCGCGTCGACCCAGAGCAGGCTGTGGTCGACGATGCGCAGCACGCGGTCGCCGGCCTTGACCGCCGAGCCCTGAACGACGGGCTTCTCGATGAGATGTCCGCTCATCGGACTGGTGAAGCGTACCGTCGCCGGCGCACGGTCAAGGCGGGCAAAGTCGGCGACCTGGGTTTCGGCGAGACCGAGGAGGCGCAGCTTGCGCTCCGCGGCCGCGTACACCGCGCCGGTGGCGATGGCGTTGCCCGTGGCGCCGTGCCGCGCATCGTCGCGCGCCCGGCGCGCGACGATGAATTCCTCGATCGCTAGCTGCAGTTCGGGGCTGTACAGGTCGAACAGCGGCGCACCGGCGGTAAGGTGCATGCCCTCGACGTTGGCATACAGCCGCTCGATCCAGCCGGAGACGCGCAGATTGACGTCGTGCTGATTCGGTTGCGCCTCGGCGAGCACGCCCGCCGCACGCACGGTGGTGCGCAACGCCCCGACCACCACGGCCGCCGTTCGCAGACCCATGTTCTGCACCATGGCCGGATCGATGGTGACCGTGCCGGCGCCGCCTTCGTCGGCGTAGACCGGCACGAGGTCCATCCCCATCGGGCTCTTCCCCGGCCGGTCGGAGATGTACGGCGGACTCATCATCGGATCCCACCAGTACTTGACGGTGCGGACGGGCGTGGCGGCCGGCATGGCTGGTGCCGCAGTGGTTTGGTCTCGACCCTCAGGTCCGTTGTGTTCCTCCGGCGCGTTGTGTCCCTCATGCGGGGCCGTCTGTAGCGGCACCAGCGTCATGTTGCAGATCGGACAGGTCCCGGGTCTGTCTTGCACGACCTGCGGGTGCATGCCGCAGGTCCACAGCGTCGCCGGGGTGGCGGTCTTGCCGGCCTCTATCGTCGCCTGCGTTTCGGGGGCGCAGCCGGTGGTTCCGCTGAGGGACAGGGCGAGAACAACGCCGCACAGAATCATTCGCCTATTCGACACGGCTCACCTCCGTGGGCTCGGCTATCATTTGCGGTGCGGAAGGGGGGATGTCCGCCAGTGTTTCGGCGTCGGCGCCGGCGAGCGCTTCCAGCGTTGCGAGGCGCTGTTCGCGGGCGGTTCGGGCTTCGGCAAGGGCCAGCTCGACGTCGATGGCGGTGCGCCGCGCGTCGATGACATCGGCCAGCGGTGCGGCACCGGTGGTGTAGCGAGCCTCTGCGGCGGCGGCGAGTTGAGCGCTGAGCGGCAACAGTTGATCCGCGAAGAACGCCGCCTGCCGTTCGGCATCGCGCAGGGCGACCAGTGTCGCGACGAACCGAGCAGCGCGATCGAGTCCCCTCTGGGTCGCGAGGGCTTCGGCGCGTTGGAGATTGGCGCGCGCCTCGGCGATGGCACTCCAGATGCGCGGCAGCGTCGCCGGGACGGAGATGCCGGCGCCGGCCATTTGTGCCGCGTTGCCGGTCACAGCGGCAAACGGATTGACGTCGGGCACGTACTGGAGTTTGGCGAGGGTGAGCGCATCGTCGCGCCCGGCCACTTCATGGGCGAGCGCCGCCAGTTCCGGGTTGTTGGTGGTGGCCACGGCAAGCAGCCGGGCATCGTCGGCGGGCAGGTCGCGGGGCGGCGGCAGTGTGGCGGGGGGTGCAAGCGGCGCCGTGGCATCGCGGCCGAGCAAGACGTTGAGTGCGGCCACGGCCTGCCGCAACTCGGCCTCGGTTGCCTGCAACGCGTTGGCGGCGTTGGCCCGCGCCATCTCGGCGGCGAGCACGTTCTGCTGGGCGCCACCCGCCGTCGCCCGACTGCCGGCGCTGGCCGCGGCAAGCGCTTCGAGATCCACGCGGGAACGTTGTAAGTGCACGCGTGCAGCGAGCAGGGCGACCTCGGCATACGCCGTCAGCACCTGCTCCTGGAGGGCGAACTTTGCGGCTGCGAACCGCTTGCCGGCCGCCTGAGCCTCCGCGAACGCGATGCGACCGGCAGCCATGGTCTTCAGGGGGAAAGACAGGTTCTGCATCGGATCGAACCCGAGGTTCAGAGTCGTACGATCCCACGCGGACGCCTGGCCGCCGGAGAAGAGGTAGCTGAACGTCAGAAAGGTGTTCGTGTTGGGATAGGCGGCGGCGATGCCGACGCGCTCGACGGCGGCACGCCAGTCGAGGTACGCGGCCTCGAGGTCGCCATTGGCGAGAAACGCGTGCCGGAGCAGCGCGCGCCAGTCGGCGTCGGGCGTCAGCTCGGGATCGAGCCGTGCCGAACGCGGGCGCTCGTATGCTTCGCCGGCGACGGCAAGGCGTGCGCGCTCGGCGTCCATGTCACGCGGTGCCAGCACGCACCCGCTGGCGGTAAGGATGACGGCCACGCCAACCGCGCAGGCGCGGCGCGTGGCGTTGATGCTCGAAATCATGACTCCTCCCGGTAGCCGCGCGCGTGCGCCGGGCGCACCACGAGCGGCGAACGTTAACCTACAGCGACGAGGCTGCGGTCAGCCGTTCAGAGGAGGAGTGCGGTGTGGTGGGAAACCAGTGTCTCCGGAGGCCCGTGCGCACTGCCGGGCCGCATCAGCGCCGGCATCGCCGTGGCGGCGTCGAGGGTAGCAACCCCGTCGACGAGGGCCACGGCGTGCGCCGTCTGACTGATCTGGGCAGTCCGATCGCGGGTCGCATCCTGCGCATCCGCCGCGTTACGCGATCCCTTGCAGCAGCAGTCGTGCGTGGCGAGTGCCGCGTCACGAGCGCAGCAATCGTGCTGTGGAACCTCGATGCGCAGGCACGAGCCGACACCGTCCGGGCACAAAGCCCGGCCGCCGAGTGCAACGAAGGCTGCAAGGAGCAGGGTGCCAACCCGCCGGCTCATGCTTCGACCGTAGCACGGCGGTCCTCATCTGCAAACCACTGCGCGTCGTCGGACTCTCGATAAGTGCCGGCGCGTTTCGTGCTCCGAAGGTGCAATGCTAAGAGACACGCCGTGCCCGAGGAACAGCCGTTCACAGTGACCGCGACGCGGCAAGGCTCGGCCCTGATGCTTGCCGTCGCCGGGCGGGTCGACACGGCCTCCGCGCAGGAGCTGCTCGACGCGCTTACCGCGGCGGCCGGCGACGGGACCGAGCGCGTGGCGCTCGATCTGTCCGGCGTCGACTATTTCGACAGCGGGGGCGGTGCCGTCCTTCTGGCCCTGCGCCAGCGACTCGACCGCCAGCGCATCGGTTTGGCGATTACCGCCTCGACGCCGGCGATCGACGGCTTTCTCGGCCTCGTCGATCAGGAAGCGTTGCTGCAGCCGTCGGCTCCGCCGCCGCCCGTTCCCGATCTGCTGACCCGCTTCGGTGGCGCCGCCCTCCAACTCGCTGGCGACACGCGCCAGATCGTCCTCTTTACCGGCGAAGCGGTGCTTGGCCTGTGGGACGCCATGCGGCACCCGCGGCGCATACGCTGGCGGGAAACCTGGCTCTACATGGAACGTACCGGCCGCGACGGCGTGCCGATCGTCGTCCTGATCAGCTTTCTCATGGGTCTTATCACCGCCTTCCAGGCCGCCGTCCAACTGCAACAGGTCGGAGCCGACATCTACGTCGCCAACCTCGTCGGCCTGTCGATCACCCGCGAGTTGGGGCCGCTGATGACGGCGATCATCGCCGCCGGACGATCGGGTGCCGCGTACGCAGCCGAGATCGGGACGATGAAGGTGTCCGAGGAAGTCGACGCCCTGACCACTATGGGACTCGACCGCACCCGCTTTCTTGTGACCCCCAAGGTGGTTGCCCTGGTGCTCATGCTGCCGTGCCTGACATTGATCGCCGACCTCGTCGGTATCCTCGGTGGACTGACGGTCGCCGTTCTCGGGCTCGATCTGCCGGCGAGCGTGTACATGCGTCAGCTCCGCCTCGCTCTGGTGGTGTGGGACGTTTACTCGGGGCTCATCAAGTCGGTGGCCTTCGCCCTGCTGATCGCCGGGGTCGGCTGCTTACGCGGCTTCCAGGCGCGTGGCGGCGCCGAGAGCGTCGGTCAGATCACCACCTCGGCGATCGTCGCCGGGATCTTCCTGATCATTGTCGCCGATGCCGTGTTCACGGTGATCTTCCATTACTGGTGAGTGCATGTCCGCCGAGAAGTCGCCGACCGGCCCCGCAATCGAGGTTGAACACCTCACGGCGCGCTACGAGGACCGAACCATCCTCGACGACGTCAGCTTCGAGGTCCGCCGTGGCGAGCGTTTTCTCATCGTCGGCGGCTCTGGATGCGGCAAGACGACACTGCTCCGGCACATCGTCGGGCTGCTGCATCCGGCCCAGGGACGCATCTGGCTCGAGGGCGAGGAGGTCACCGCCGCCGATGAGGACCGGCTGCGCTTCATCCAGCGCAAGTTCGGGATGCTCTTTCAGTCAGGCGCCCTGTTTGCCTCGTTAACGCTCGGCCAGAACATCGCGCTGCTGTTGGAGGAGTACACGCGTTTGCCGCGGGAGACGATCGACCTGCTGGTTCGCATCAAGCTCAGCATGGTGAGGCTCGACGGGTTCGAGGAGTTCGCCATCTCGGAGCTTTCCGGCGGGATGAAGAAAAGGGCGGCGCTCGCGCGGGCGATGGCGCTCGATCCGGGCATTCTGTTCTTCGACGAGCCGTCGGCGGGCCTCGACCCGGTGACCGCCCGCGACCTCGACGAACTGATTCTGCAGATCAACCGCAGCCTCGGCACGACCATCGTGGCGGTGACCCATGAGCTGGCGAGCATCTTCACGATCGGCGAGCGCGCAATCCTGCTCGACACCGAACAGAAGGGCATTATCGCCGCCGGCACACCGGCCGAGCTGCGCGATAAGCATCCCGATCCGCGCGTCCACGCTTTCTTCAACCGGGAGCCGGGCGCGCTCTTTCGTGGACAGAGGAGGACTCGTGGCAACTGAGGCGCGCAAGTTCCAGGTGGGGTTGTTCGTTCTGACCGCCGTGACCATCGGGGTCGCCGCGGTGATCTGGCTCGGGGCCAGCCGCTTCTTCGAAAGGACGGACGAGTTCGTCAGTTACTTCGCCGAGTCGATTCAGGGTCTCGACCCGGGGGCGGCCGTGAAGTTCCGCGGTGTGCCGGCCGGCCGGGTCGCCGCCGTACGTATCGCTCCCGACGGCGAGCTTATCGAAGTGCGCATGGATGTCGACGACGCGGCCGCCGAGGTCATCCGTCGCGACCCGTCGCTGCGGGCGGCCCTCGAGCTGAGCGGCATCACCGGATTGCGCTACATCGAAATCGATCGGCGCACCGGTCAGGCCCTGGATCAATCGCCGGCCCTGACCTTCGAGCCGCCGGCCGAGTTGATTCCTTCCGCAAGGTCGAGCTTCAAGGCCGTCCAAAGCGCTCTGGGCGACGTGTACGACCAATTCATGGCCATGGACCTCCCCGACCTTGCCAACCAGGCACGCAACACATTGCAGGCGGCGGACTCGTTGCTTCGCGATCAACGCATCGGCACAGTCCTCACCAACGTCGAGTCGGTGTCGCGTTCCGCGAGCGATCTGACGAGGAATCTGGAGACCATGACCCGCAACGTTGCGTTGGCGCCGGCCGTCGCCAATGCCACAGAAGCCACGGCGGCAGCCAGGGATCTCTTTGCGAACCTGACCTCCGGTCCAACCGCCCACCAGCTCAACGACGCGCTCGAGCAGATCAATCGCCTCGCGCAGAGCGCGCAGCAGGTGGTGCTCGGCATGCAGTACACCATCGAGCGACTCGATCGGACCGTGGACAACCTGCAAACCCTTACCGACGAGGTCCGCAGCCAACCGTCGCTGCTGCTGTTTTCGGCGCCGCCGGCCTCCGGCCGCACGCGCCGGGGGGCGGACCGATGAGAGCGTTGCGCGGTCTCGTCGCGGCCACCTTGCTGATTGGCGCTGGGGCCGGGTGTATCAGCCTGACGCAACCGGCGCCCGAAGTGCGGGCGTACAGACTCGATTACCAACCGCCGGTCATCTCGGATCTGTCCCCGCTGCCGGTGACGCTGCGCATCGCCCCGCTCAGCGCCAACGCATTATACGACCGCCTCGCGATCGTGTACCGCGACGACCCCTACAGCACCGGGACGTACCTCTCCGATCGCTGGGGCGCGAGTCCCGGACAAATGCTCGGCGACTTGCTGGCGCGCGACTTCGCCGCCTCCGGTCTCTACCGCGCCGTGCAGCAAGGCCCCGCGGCGGTCAGTGGCGACTATCAACTCGGCGGCCAGATCGAAGAAATCGAGGAACGCGAAGTCGCCGGGACCTGCTCGGCCAACGCCCGCCTCCGCTTCCTCTTGCTGCGCACCGCAACCGGCTCGACATCGCCGGTGCTGATGCAGTCGACGTACGAAGAACGCGAACCGTGCGACTGCGCCGACGTCCGCGCCTTCGTTGCCGCCATGAGCGCCGGCATGGCGCGAATTTCCGCGCGCCTTCAGCAGGACGTTTACGCGGCGATCGCGAGAGACCGTTGAACGTCGCGCCTGCGTGACTCTGCACTGTCTCCGGTGTGCGCAGACGGCAGCTCGCGGCGCTGGTGTCGAGTCGACCGCCATCGCGGGGCACGGCTCCCGATTGGCCGGGCGCAGCGCGGCTCCGCGTATCACTCGTGCACGTAGCCGAGCGCGCGCAGTCGTTCCTTGAGCGCGGGGTCGTCCGCGGCCAACGGTTGCGATCGGTCGACTCGGTCGAAACGGAACCCCCCAATCGCTACCCCACCCTCCGGTTCGCTCAGTTCGATGGTCAGCTCGCGGCCAAGGTCGTACTCGCCGGCGTCCAACGGTGAACCCGGCGCTGCACCCGTCCCCGACAGGCGCACCGGCCGGTTGTCGCCGTTGGGAAGCCGCAACGTGAATCGGTTCTGGTAACCGCGGTCGCGGATCGGGTTCTGGTAGAGCTGCACGCTGACCCGGTACCGTCCCGGCACCCAGGGTGTCGCCAGTGTTAGAGGTGCCGGACGTTCACCGGGCTGCAGGGTCAAACCCGTGGAGCCCGCGGCCCAGCGATGGTCGTCGGCCCTGTCTTCGAACGTCGGGACGGAAGCCGTCCCGGGCTTTACGGGCAGCAGCGCCCCGAGGAAGGCGGGTTGGGGCAGAGCCGGATTATCGGGCAGCGCGAGTTCGTCGCGTGTGGCGTCTTCATACGCCTCTCGCAACTGGACGATGAGCGCCTCGCGCGTCGTGCCGTCGTCGATCGCTTCCAGACGCGGGTAATTGCGCGCGTCGGGAACCGGTCGATATAGCGGCGAGAAGGTGTCCGACCACTGGTCGTAATGGACCTCGGCCGCGGCCGTGTAAATCCCCCAGTATCGCGGGCTGAACGCGATACTCGTCCGCGACCGCTCGCCACCGGTGCCGCCCTTGCGCAACTCCGCACTGAGGTCGTCCCCATCGATTCGGTAGCGCCCGCGATCGGTACCCGGGGCCGCCAGCCCGAGGAGAGTGGGGGCGAGGTCGATGTGGCGGGTCACTCCGCCGTAGCGCCGGCCGGGGGCAGGGTCGCCGGGTATGCGGACGATCATCGGAATGTGCGTGAGCGCGCGCGGAACCAGAGGGCCATGGTGGCTATGCCACTTCTCCGGGCCCATTTCGTTGAACTGCTCGCCGTGGTCGGAGGTCACCACTACCACGGTCCGGTCGAGGACTCCGCGTTCCCGTAGTTCGTCGACCAGCCGTCCGATCCAGTGGTCGGTGTACATGATCTCCGAGTCGTAGCGGTTGTAGGCCTCCGGCCAGTCGGGCGCGTCCCGATACTGGTCGAACCCGGCGTGGTAATGGTAGGGCCCGTGCGTATCGAGCGTGTGGACGTAAAGGTAGAACGGCTGCCGCGCGCTTTGTGCGGCGTCGAGGAAGTCGTTCAACGCGGGCCAGAGTTCTTCGAAGAAGGCGTAGGCGCGGTCGGCGGTGGCGGGAAGAATCGCCCGCTTCTCGAAGCGGCGCACCAGTTCGGTCTCCTCGCAGAACAAGTAATGAGAACTGACGAGGCCCGTCAGGTATCCGGCCTGCCGAAAGGCGTCGGGGAGGACGAGCAGGTCGGCGGGGATGCCGCGCACCGGAACCGCCATGTACTTGTAACCGACCAACAACGGTGGCGTGAGCCGGCCGGTCTGCATCTGGCTGACGGATACCGGCGTTCCGGGGTAATGCGCGAAGTGGTGGTCGAAGACCACCCCCTCGCGCGCCAGTGCCTCGAGGTTGGGTGTGGTCGGCCGCGGGTAGCCGTACGGCGGGAGGCTGGCGGCACGCATGGCGTCGGCGAGGACGACCACGACGTTGAGGCGGTCATCGGGGGAGGCGGGAGCGCAGCCCGACGGCGAACAGCCGGAGACCGCACCCGCAAAGCTGACGCAGTAAGCGAAAACCCACTGACGGGCGCGGAAGCGGGCAAGCGAGTTCGAGACTGGCACGGGGAACGATACTCGATGGCGGGCGGCGATTGCTTCCACCGCTACCACGCGGGTTTGCGGAGGGCGAGAGGAAAGTGTTTGTTGTCGTTGTGCGACCGAGGCGATTCCGGACTTCTGCGGTACGTGCCGTAACGCGTTGACGAGCGTATTCCCGGATTTCGTTCCGTAAGGGACTCTTGTTGGAAGCCGATCGGCGACGATGATAAGGTGCCGGTGTGAGCACCGCGGACCTCTACGAAGAGACCATCGATGTGCCTCGCGCCGTTCGCTTCCCGGTGGAGCTCGTTCCACCCGAGGGCTTCGACCCCGGCGATCCACGAACATGGCCAAAGATCGACGGCCGCCTCGAGTACGCGAACGGGAGGCTGCTCTACATGCCGCCGTGCGGAGATCTTCAGCAGGATACGGTCACCGACCTTGCCGCTATACTGGCGGCGTGGGTTCGCACGCACCCGGACTTCGTGGCCGGCACGAACGAAGCGGGGATGCGGCTGGCCGAGGAGACCCGCGGAGCCGATGGAGCAATCTGGCGCCGCAAAGATCTGGCGGGATACTCGGGCGGATTCCGCCGCGTACCGCCGGTTCTCGCCGTGGAAGTGGCTGGCCGGGACGAAGACGAGGCTACTTTGCGCGGCAAAGCCGATTGGTACCTCGCCCGAGGGGTCGAAGTTGTCTGGCTGGTTCTCCCCGAACAGCGTGAGGTCGTGGTGCTCGTTCCCGGCAACGATCGACGCTTCCGCTCCGGCCAGAAGCTACGGCCTCATTCCGCGCTCCCCGGGCTCGAACCCGGCGTGGATGAGTTCTTCGTCCAGATATCGATCCGCTAACTACTGGCAGAGTACTGCGCGCTGCGCGGTGCGGGCCTACGTGGGCCATGCGAGACGGATGATCGGCTTCTTCGACGGATTGTCGGGCCGGCGCCGTTGACGACTTCATCGGCGCTCTCGACTACGACGGCCATCGTGAGTTAGACGAGAGCGTCCGCCGATGCGAGACGCGCAACGGTCCGATGGGAGAGCCCGTACAATGAGTGCGATTCCGAAACGCTCCGGGGGTTTACGATGAACCGCCTTTCGAAGGTCCTTATCTTCAAGTTGGTCGCGACGATATCGGTCTGGTGCATTCCCCTGATTTTCATGCCCGCGTCGTGGTTCGAAGCGGCAGGTTTTCCGAAGCAAGAGACCTACATGTTCGTTCGCATGCTCGGCTGGGCCTATCTGTCCCTGTGCGTCGTGTACTGGTTTGGCCTGCGGGCCGCACTGCGGGGCGAGCGGGAGATGGGTCCGATCTGGGTCGGCATAGTCAGCAACGTCGGAGCCGGCTTCTATCTCGGTTATTACGGCTCGGCGGGTGCCTGGGCGTCGTGGGGCGTGTTAGTCCAGTTCGTCGGTTGGGCTTCATTCGTGGCTGCGTTCGCCATTGCGCTGGGCTTGTTTGTGTTCGGCGTGATGGGGCAGTCGACGGGCGCCGGCGGGGACTAATGCGCGAGTCCGCGGGACACGAGGATGGAATCGGCGCGGCTTTCTGACGAACTCCAGGAACTGATCGCCCGTCTCCACCTGGAGCCGCACCCTGAGGGGGGCTGGTACCGGGAGGTGTATCGGTCGGCAATACATGTGCAAGCGCCGCGAGGTCCGCGGGCGGCGATCACGTCGATTCACTACCTGCTTGCGGCCGGGCAGTGCAGTCGGTGGCACGTCGTCGAGTCGGACGAGGTGTGGCATTTTTACCGTGGCCAGCCTCTCGACCTGTTCACGTACGTACCGTCCACGCGGGAACTGGTGCGCCGGGAGTTATGCGGGTCCGATGCCACCCGGCAGGTTGCTGCCGTCCCGGCCGGTGTCTGGCAGGCGGCCCGCCCGCAAGGAGCGTACACTCTGGTCGGGTGTACCGTGGGTCCCGGCTTCGCCTTCGAGGATTTCCGCTTCGTCTCCGCGCTTTCCGAGCACGTCGAGCATCTCCGCGGAGCCTTCGGCAATTACCGTGATCTGCTGTGAGCGGATGCGCCGGGGCCGGGCGGTGCGGGTCTTGACCGGCATAGCACGGCCGTGATGACTTTCCCGCCGTCAACGAGTCGAATGTCGGTGCGACTGGCCGCGACGGCGAGTTCGAATAATCGCCAGGAGGTACGTGCGCATGGGTATGACCCGAAACCGGCGACAGGCCGGGCCCTGGAAACCGGTCGCGGCACTCGTGCTGGCGGCCCTGGTGGTCGGCTGCGCGGCCGAGCCGCGTGGGCCGTGTACGGCGGCGTCGCCTCCGGGTACGGTCGGCTCGATTTGCGCCTTTCAGAACCCGGAGGACGTCGAGCCGGTGCCCGCCGCCGGCGTGTTGCTCGTCAGCGAACTGCGCCGCGACGGCAGTGGCGGTGCCCTCGAAGCGCTCCCGTTGCAGTCCGAGACGCCCGAAGCGGCGCGGCCTCGCCGTTTGTGGCCGACCGGCAACGCGAGCCGGGATCGGCAGACGGCCGGCGTGCCGATCGGCGATCCGGCATGCACGCAACCGCCGGCTGCGGACACCTTTGCACCGCACGGCATTACGGCGGCGCCGGCGGACACTCCGGGAGTCATGCGGGTTGCCGTCGTCGGCCATGGGCAGCGCGAAGCGGTCGAGCTTTTCGACCTGACCGGCACCGGCGACGCGGCGGCGCTCACGTGGCGCGGCTGCATCCCTTTGCCGCCGGGTATCGTCGGCAACGATGTCAGCCTTGCCCCGGACGGCGAGGTGGTGGTGTCGAACTACGCGCCGGCGCTGGTGGGGCTGGCGGGGCTCTATTACACCCTCAAGAGCGGCCTCGGTGGCAACACCGGCGACGTCATTGCGTGGCGCCCGAAGCAGGGGTGGCGGCACCTGCCGGGCTCGGCGTCGCCGGCGCCGAATGGTGTGCTCGTGTCGCCCGACGGGACCGTGGTCTATTACGCCGAGACGGGTTCGGGCCGCGTCAGCCGCGTGCCGCGTGCCGGCGTGCCCCCGGGCGGGGCACCCGAGTCGGTGCAGATTGGCGGTAACCCCGACAACCTGTTTCTCTCGCCTCGCGGCACTATTCTCGTCGCGACGCATACCGACGGCGCCGCCTTCCTTCTGTGCGCCTTCGGGCGTCTACCCTGCCGAACCGGCTGGGCGCTGTTCGAGATCGACCCGCGGACGATGCGCGCCACCGAGCTATTACGGCACGACGGCAGCGTCGTTGGCGGGGTAGCGTCGGCGGCTGAAGTGGACGGCACTACCTACTTCGGAGCTGTCTTCGACGACCGTATCGGCGTCTGGCGGCCGCAACGATGAGCGACCCGTTCGGCGAGCCGGCGGCACGGTGTGCGCATCTGCGCGGCGACAATCCGCTGCGCGCACTCACCGAGGTGATCGCCGCCGTGCCCGGGGGGATCAACCTGGGTCAGGGTGTGTGCGACCTCGACACGCCGCGGCCGCTGATCGATGGCGCCCTGCGCTCGATCGGCGGCGAAGATCGGCAGACGTACACGCACTACTCCGGCTTGCCCGAGCTGAAGAGCGCGATTTGCGCCAAGCTGCGGCAGTTCAACCGCCTCGATGTCGGCGACGACGAAGTACTGGTGGCCTCGGGATCCTCGGCGGCCTTTACGGCCGCCGCGCTCGCCGTGTTCGAGCCCGGGGACGAAGTGATCCTGCTCGAACCCTTCTATTCGTATCATCGTTCCACCCTGACGTTGCTGGGCTGCGTGCCGGTGTTCGTCCCGCTGCGAGGCCCGAGCTTCGATCTCGATCTCTACCGTTTGCGCGCCGCCCTGGGGCCGCGCACGCGCGCTCTGGTGATCAATACACCCGGCAATCCGAGCGGGAAGGTCTTTGCGCGCAACGAGCTCGAGGCGATCGCTGCGGCGCTCGCCGGGACGCGCGTGATCGTCTTCACCGACGAGGTGTACGAGTACATGTGTTTCGACGGCCGGCAGCACGTGTCGCCGGCGACCGTCGCCGGACTGGCCGACCGCACGCTGACCATCGGCAGCTTCAGCAAGACGTTCTCGATCACCGGCTGGCGTATCGGCTATCTCGCCGGACCGCATCCGGTGGTCGAGATGGCCGGGCGAGTGTTCGATCAGATGGCCGTGTGCGCACCGCGTCCTCTGCAGCGCGGCGTCGCCCGGGCGCTGCGCGAACTGCCGATGTCGTTCTACGCCGACCTCGGCACCACCTACGAGGGAAAGCGCGACCGGTTCTGCGCCGCGCTGGCCAGGGCCGGCTTCCGGTTCGCGAAGCCGGCGGGAGCATACTACGTGCTGGCGGATTACCGGGACGTGCTCGGAGACATCGAGCCCTACGCGGCGGCAATGCAACTGATCGAGCGCATCGGCATAAACGGAGTTCCGGGCGACGTGTTCTACGGCGACCCGGCGGGTGTGCGCTCGCTACGTTTCCAGTTCGCCGTGGAAGCGGATGTCCTCGACGAGGCGTGCGAGCGCTTCGCCCGGTTGCGGTAGCGGTGTCCGCTACCGCCGGTCTGCCCCCGGGGTCCCGGTCAGATAAGCGACGACGGCAGCGTCCTTGAGCGTTTCGGCCGCAATCATCGGTACGGCGGCGCTGCACGCGGAGCGCGGGTTCGGGCCGGAAGCCCTGGCTTGCAGGCCACGGACGCCGTCGTCGCCGGTGCGTACGCGATAGTCGACGATGCATTCGAAGGCGCCGAATTTGCGCACCAAATCGACATACATGACAGCCAATTCCAGCCGGCGAGCGCCGTCCGGCGTCACCGCGATCTCCTGTCTTTGGATCTCTTGTACGAGATCGTGCACGGCCGCGTGGGTGAACTCCGCATAGTTGATGTCGAGGTCGTACCAGCCGACATCGTAGCTGCGCCCCGCAGTCTCCACGCGGGCGGCCTGAACGCTTACGGACTCGCGGACCATGAGGGGCGGGACGGCTCCCTCGGTGAACGGCTGCTTGCGCAGGTTCAGGTGTTGGGTACACCCGGCGATGACCAATCCGGTCAGGCCGGCGGCGGTAATCCATTGCGCGCCGCGACGATAGGGGAGGGGTCGCGTCATGGGCTTACCCTCGCGTTGCCAGGAGCTGCGCGACGGCTTCTCGAACCATCGTATCCGGCCCGCCGCTGCCGAACCTGGTCCGCGACACCCGGCTGGTGGCGAGGAGCAAGTTGGTGGCCGGATCGCGGAGGTCGATGCGCAGGGTCAGGAGATAAGAGGTTACATCCCAGGTCCAGGTGTCGTCGTAGGTGACGAGGACGTTTGCATCTCCCGGTGCCGGCAGCGCAATGCCTGTGGTTGCGGTAACGCCGTGCTTGTCGAGTTGCCTTGCGATCAGCGCGCACAGGTTGCCGTCGTCGGCGACGTGACAGGCGACGTAGGCCGTCTTGAGTTGTCGGAGGTCGGTGCCCGGCAGCGTGGCCGACTCGAGGTCGGAGAGGCCGCAGCCGCCGATGGCGGCGACGAGAAGAAGCAGCAGTATTCTTCCGGAACCCATGATGCACCCCGCCGCACCTTACGCCATGTGAGGCAGGCTGACCAGTCGGATCGTGAGTCGCGAGGCGGAGGCCTTCTCTAACCGGGGCGGCCGTACTCGGCGCTGGCCGCGACGAAGGCCTCCATGTTTTCGGGCCTGGCGTTCATGGGTGCGTCGCAGCCGGGACAAAGGAGGAGCCCGGTCGGGCCGACGTCCCTAACGAGGTCGCGGACGTAGGCGTAAACCTGGTCCGGCGTGCCGGTGGAAAGGAGGGGGGAGGGAACGTCGCCCATAAGCGCCATGTGGTCGCCGAGGATCTCTTTGGCGCGGCGGATGTCGGTCCAGCCGTCGAGGTTGAGGATGCAGCTTTTTGCCGGAAACTCGCGTAGGCGCCGAAGATCCCGGGTCCAGTCCTGATCGAAATGGAGCACGGAAACGATTCCTTCAGCGGCGAGTTGCGTGACCATATCGTGGTAGTACGGGAAGACGAAGGTCTCCCACATTTTCGGGGAGAGCATGGCGCTGGCGGCGCGCCATCCGCCGACCCAGGTGGCGGAAATGCCCGACTGGCGGGCGGCGGCGATGCCGATGCGAACCAGTTCGGGCTGCATGACGTCGAAGGCGGCTTTCACGGTATCCGGAATGCTGTGAAGGTCGACGAAGAACTCCTCCAGGGAGCGCCCGCCGCAGAGGCATTCGAAAGGTATGGTCGTGCCGCCGCAGGAGACAGGGACGTAGCCCCGGCTCTGGAAGCGCTCGACAACGCCGGCGGTGTGGGTCTCCAGCCACGCGAGGTGATCGTAGACCTCCTCGATGGCGATCACGCGCGGCATGTACTCGGTCAGGAATTCCCACCAGCCCCGGTTGATGAGGGTGTCGTAGTCGGCGCGGGTCATGACCTCGGCCTCTTCCACTTGCCACAAACTGTCGGGTGGCAACTCGCGGCCGGGCAGGGCGACGTGGGAGAACCACGCCATGGTGAGAGGGACAGCGACACGGCCGGTGGGAACGCTGTTGATGCCGTCGACGCCCGAGCCGAGGCGGTCCATGGCGTCGAGAGTGACGTCGACGCGCAGGTCGGGATCGGTGCAGAAGTCGGCTATGGACGCGCCTACGTAGCGCGGTGCGAAGGCGGTGCCCATGAACACGCAGGGGATGCGCTCGACGGGCTCCAGGGCGATCGTCTTGCGGACGCGTTCGGCACGTTCGCCGTAAAGGGGGTGGGGCGCGTTCGTCGCCGTCGATCCCGAGCGCGGGTACGGGGAAGAATCCACAACCGATACACGGTTCACTTGCACTTTACGGTCCGCGGGTTGGTCGATTCGCAGGCGTCGGTGCTGTCGACGAAGCAGCGGTCGCCGATCTTGACCGTGACGGTGCTGGCGGCGCCGGCGGTGAAGCCGGGCAGGTCGAGGAGACGGGCCTGGAACTTGTACTGGGCCGTCAACCCGTCGGAGGCGACATTGATCAGGCCGCTCTTGAGGCCGCCCAGTTCGTAGGGCTTCTCGCGGTCGCTGTAGAGGAATTTCCGCCCGTTCGGCTTCACCACCATTCCGCCGATGGGAATGGTTACCTGGTAGCGTGCGTTCTGCCCGCCGTCGGTCACGCGCACGGTCACCTCGGTTGCGGCCGGGTCGATCGATCCCACGGCGGCCAGAGAGATAACTCCGCGCGTGAGCACTTCGTCGCGGGCCGGATCGTCGGAGAGGCGCGCCTTGGTCTGTCGCGTCTGTCCGGTCGACGCGACTGTCAGCGCCGGCGAGCAGAGGGCGCAGTCGCCCTCGTCGGTGGCGCCGTCGCAGTCGTTGTCGCGCAGGTCGCCGCACTGCTCGGGCGCACCCGTGTACGCCGTCGGATCGTAGTTGTCGCAGTCGCTGGGCGGCAGCACGCCGTCGCCGTCGCAGTCATCCGGCGCATTGCACGGTGGCGTGAGGGGGAGCGTGGCGGATGCCATCGCGATCGGGGCGCCCCGGCCGGTGTCGACCCATGCCTGGTGCAGGATATCGCCCCAGGCGTCGGTGACGTTGCCGTCGCGCAGCGTCTCGATGTAGTGCCGAGGGGTGTTCTGGTAGTACAGGGTCACCTCCGCCCGGTTGGCGATCGCCGGGACGGTAAACGGCCGGTCATCCCAGTACTGGCCGTCGGCGTACGTCCAACCGACCACGGGTGCGCCGCCGGCTTCGTAGGTCGCGTTGGCGAAACCGCGGGGCGGGATGCGGTTGTCGAGTACGATCGTGTCGGCCAGCGACATATGCGTGGTCTCGCCGAGGGGCAGGCCGGTGGCGAGAGCGGCGAACGCGCTGAGGCCGACCTTCATTTCGTAGACGGTGGTCGATGCGGTATCGAGCTCGGCCTCGGTCTCGTCGTAGTGGCCGTGCTCGGTAAGGAGGCCGGCAACGCCGTAGAATTTGACGTTGAGCCAGACCCGGCGGCCCTCGATGTGTCCGGTCGGCAGTTTGTGGCCGCTTTCGTTGGTGACCCGCACGTTCAACGTCGCGCCGGTCTGACCGAGGGACAGCGAGGCCGCTCGTTCGAGCATCGAGACTGCCTTGGCGCGGTTACGGGCGATCGCCGCCTGGTCGACGGTCGGGTCGTCTTCGGTGAACTTGGCGATGAGGTCGAGTACCTGCGCGGCCGCGCCGGCGAAGTCGTGCCGGCGGAGGTCGCTGCGTACCGGGCCGCCGTTGCAGCCGGCCGACGTGGTACGCGGCATGTGGCAGCTCTGACAGGTGTCGACGACCGTAACGCCGTCGCCGCCGAATCGGCCGCCCATGTCGACGCCGGTGGCCGCGAAGGCGCTCAGCTTCCATTCGGTGTACGTGCGTTCGAGCGGGAATTGCTGCCACGGGTCTTCGTCGGGTGTCGGCGTGTCGAGGCTGTTGTAGAGGTACGTACCGTCCGGTTGCTTGCTGATGGCCACATTGCCGACGTCGTGGCAGGTGCCGCAAAGATCGCTGCTGCGGTGAAACGCCGACTGGATCCAGCCGTGCGACGCGGCCGGCGTCGCGTAAGGGCCACGTCGCGTCCCGGTGGGATCGAGTACGAACATGGAGTTCCCGTAGAAGGCCGGCACTTCGGCCAGGCCAGCGAGGATCGCCACGTCTTCCACCGGACTGATGCCGGGTTTGTAGAGCGGGTCGACCATGGAATGGCAGAAGTGGCAGGTCACGCCGTCGCGATCGGTGTCGTTGAGGGCGCTGCCGTCGGTCGGGACAACGTTACCGGTTACGAAGCTCAGCGGTACGTGGCAGCGCATGCAGTAGTAGCCGACGTTGGCGACGTCCTGGTTCGCCGTGGTCATCTGCGCGTAGAAGAGCGGATCGCGGCCGGCGTGGGCCATGAGGCTTCCCTGCCAGGTGTCGTAGGGCGAGTTTTCGAGGCTGAAGCCGCCGTGACAGCCGGCACAGGACGGCGACGTCGAGAGCACGCCCGGGGGCACGTCGCCGACTTGGGTGCCTGACAAATGGAAGTCGTTAACCGTCGCCTCGACGAGCGCCGCGCCCGCCGGGGCGGCGCACAGCACCGTTCCGACGAGCGCTGCGTACACTACGATGCCCCGGCCGATGAGAACTGATACTCGATTCACGCTACCCCCGATCCCCGTCAAGAAAGCTGCTGCTCGTCCTGGCCAAACCTTGCCCGCATGTCGCCCCGTCTCGGACATCCTCCGTCCCTTCGTCCATCCCCACCGTTGTCCGCGCACCTCACCTACACATCTGCAAGCCAGCTTGTACTGTGCCGGGGAACCGATTTCCAACGGTTTTCTTCGCATCCTGATTTACGAATTCCGCGTTTGTGTGCACGGTGCGAAGAAATCGGATGGGGAGGGCGAGGCTCCGGCCGAGCCGCGTCGGTCTGAGGACGGCTCGGCGGGAGCCTTGCCCTCCCCCGGACACGTTCGGTCATATGTTGGGTGGCGGGCGAAGCCCGCAACCCATTGCGGAATGCGGAATGCGGATTGCGGAATGCGGAACTCATAAATCCGTCGTCCGCAATCCGAAATCCGCATTCCGAAATTCTTCGCACCATGCGACGAACTCGCGAACTAGTAGCACAGGACGGGCTCGGCTTTCCCGCCACGCCTCGACCGAGAAGGCCATCGATGGCTCCGTTCCCTCAGGACACTGGCTGTCCGCCATCACCGGTTCGGCCGGTGTCGGTGTTGATCCCCGCCTTCGATCCGGGCATCTACCGGCAACGGGGTGGCGCGCTCGGTCTGCCCCGCCCCAACGGACGAACAGGCACATGGCGAAGCTCGAACACCTGACCACCGGCGCAGCCGTCCGCGGTATCTTGCCCGACCGCATGGTGACGGTCGTCCAGACCCAGTGGTTCGGCAGCGACGCCGTTGAGCTGACCTACAAGGACCCCGCTGGGCGCGTCGCCAGCGAGCTGCTGTACCGCCACGACGAACCGCGCCTCGAAGTCGTCGAAGAAGGCCGCCCGTGGAGCTTCGACGGCGATGGCGCCCTGTTCCGCCTCGTCTCCGAAGCGCACCGCATCCGCCTCGCCCACCTCTTCGACCCCGTGCTCGCCGTCCACACCTCCGTCGTCGACCCGCTGCCACACCAGATCACCGCCGTCTACGAAGTCATGCTCCAGCGCCAGCCCCTGCGCTTCCTGCTGGCCGACGACCCCGGCGCCGGCAAGACTATCATGGCCGGCCTGCTCATGCGCGAGCTGATCGCCCGCGGCGACCTGCAACGCTGCCTCGTCGTCTGCCCCGGCAGCCTCGCCGAGCAGTGGCAGGACGAGCTGTACCATCGCTTCCAGCTCCCCTTCGAGATCCTCACCAACGACAAGCTCGAAGCCGCCCGCACCGGCAACTGGTTCCTCGAAACCAACCTGTGCATCGCCCGCCTCGATAAGCTCTCCCGCAACGCCGACGTACAGGACAAGCTCAAGGCACCCGACTGCCGCTGGGATCTGGTCGTCTGCGACGAAGCTCACAAGCTCTCGGCCACGTTCTTCGGCGGCGAGATCAAGTACACGAAGCGGTACAACCTCGCGCAGCTCCTCTCGACCCTGACCCGCCACTTCCTGCTGATGACCGCCACCCCGCACAACGGCAAGGAGGAGGATTTCCAGCTCTTCATGGCGCTCCTCGACGGCGACCGCTTCGAGGGCCGCTTCCGCGACGGCGTGCACAAGGCAGACGTCTCCGACCTCATGCGCCGGATGGTGAAAGAGCATCTGCTCAAGTTCGACGGCACGCCGCTCTTCCCCGAGCGCACCGCCTACACCGTCCCGTACAAGCTCTCCGACGCCGAGGCGCGCCTTTATAAGGAGGTCACCGAGTACGTGCGCGAGGAGTTCAACCGCGCTGAGGCCCTCCAGAACGACAAGCGCGCCGGCACCGTCGGCTTCGCCCTCACCATCCTCCAGCGGCGCCTGGCGTCGTCGCCCGAGGCAATCTACCAGTCGCTGCGCCGGCGTCGCGAACGGCTGGAGAAGCGCCTGCGCGAAATGGAAGTGCTTCAGCGCGGCGGGCAGGTCGCCGTGGACGCGACCGGCGGCGGCAAGCTGCTCGACCCCGACGACGTCGAGGATCTCGACGAGGCCCCAGACAACGAGGTGGAGGCCGTCGAAGAAGAGATCCTCGACCAGGCGACCGCCGCCCGCACGATCACGGAGCTGAAGGCCGAGATCGGGATGCTGGGCCGACTGGAGGCGCTGGCGCAGACGGTGCGACGCAGCGGCGAGGACAAGAAGTGGCGGGAGCTGGCGACCCTGCTGCAGGAAATCTTCTCGCCGACGTCCAGTGCCGACCAGAGCGCCGAGGGGAAGCCCCCGCCGTATGGGTCAGGCCCGATTCCCCCGCCGAAGCCGTCACCGCACCAGAAGCTCGTCGTCTTCACCGAGCACCGTGACACCCTGAACTACCTCGAACAGCGCGTCACCACGGTGCTCGGGCGGAAGGACGCCGTCGTCATCATCCACGGTGGCATGGGTCGCGAGGAACGGCTCAAGGCGCAGGAGGCGTTCAAGCACGATCCCGAGGTGCAGGTGCTCCTGGCGACCGACGCTGCCGGCGAGGGCATCAACCTCCAGCGGGCGCACCTGATGGTCAACTACGACCTGCCCTGGAACCCGAACCGGATCGAGCAGCGGTTCGGGCGCATCCACCGCATCGGCCAGACCGAGGTGTGCCACCTCTGGAACCTCGTCGCCGAGGAAACGCGCGAAGGCGACGTGTACCGCACGCTGTTCGGGAAGCTCGAACACGCCCGCGCGACGTTGGGCGGGCAGGTGTTCGACGTGCTGGGGAAGCTGCAGTTCGACGGCCGGCCGCTACGGGACCTCTTGATCGAAGCGGTCCGCTACGGCGACCAACCCGAGGTCCGAGCGCGACTCACCCGGGCCGTGGCCGACGCCGTGGACACGGGCCAACTGCAAGACCTGATCGAGGATCGTGCCCTGGTCCACGATGCGATGGATGCGAGTCGGGTCTACCGCATCCGCGAGGAGATGGAGCGGGCCGAATCGCGGCGGCTGCAGCCCCACTACATAGAGTCGTTTTTCCTCGAAGCCTTCCGGCGGCTCGGAGGGACGGTCCGGCAACGCGAACCGCGCCGCTACGAGGTGACGCACGTGCCCGCGCCGATCCGCAACCGGGATCGCTTGATCGGGATTGGTGAGCCGGTTCTCCCACGGTACGAGCGGATCGCCTTCGACAGGGACCTCGTCGCGCCACAAGGCCAGCCACTCGCCGCCTTCATCCGGCCCGGCCATCCGCTGCTCGACGCCGTCCTCGACCTGACACTCGAACGGCACCGCGACTTGCTCCGGCGCGGTACCGTGCTGGTGGATGAGCGTGATCCCGGCACCAGCCCGCGTGTGCTCTTCTACCTTGAACACGCCATTCAGGATGCGAGTGTCACCCGGACTGGCGACCGGCGAGTCGTCTCGAAGCGGATGCTGTACGTGGAGATTGACGCCACCGGGTCGGCACGGCACCTCCAGTACGCCCCGTACCTTGACTACCGCCCGTTGGCGGACGATGACCCGAAGGTGGAGGCGATCCTTGCCCGTCCCGAATGTGCGTGGATCACCCGCGAGATCGAGCAGCAGGCACAGGGATACGCCGTCGCCCACGTCGTCCCCGAGCATCTCACCGAGGTGCGCGACCGGAAACTGGAGCTGCTGGCCAAGACCGAGGCCGCCGTGAAGGAGCGGCTGACCAAGGAACTCAGCTACTGGGACAGCCGGGCCGAGGAACTGAAGGTGGAGGAGCAGGCCGGCAAGCCCAACGCCCGCCTGAACTCCGGCGAAGCCCGCAAGCGCGCCGACCTACTGTACGACCGGCTCGAAAGGCGCATGGCTGACCTGAAGCTGGAGCGACAGATCGCGCCGCTGCCCCCGGTCGTCATGGGCGGAATGCTAGTAGTGCCGGCGGGGCTGATGGCCCAGATGTCAGGCCGAGCGGGGGACCCGTCCGCCTTCGCCAAGGCTTCGGCGGACAGGCAGGCATCGGCAGCGCGGGCGCGGACCATCGTGATGGGGGTGGAACGAAACCTCGGGTTCGAGCCGGCCGACCGGGAAGTCGAGAAGCTCGGCTATGACGTCGAGAGCCGCGTACCGGGCACGGGCCGGTTGCGGTTCATCGAGGTCAAGGGTCGGGTGAGCGGGGCTGATGTTGTTACGGTGACTAGGAACGAAATCCTGTACTCCCTGAACAAGCCAGACGACTTCATCCTGGCCATCGTGGAGTTCCTCGACGCCGACCGGCACCGGGTACATTACGTGCGCCGGCCCTTCCAGCGAGAGCCGGACTTCGGGGTGACAAGCGTGAACTACAGCTTCACGGAATTAATCCAAAGAGCGGAACCGCCCCGATGACGTTGCGACCCACGCGAAGCAGAGCTTTTCCCGTCCGACCTTCTGGACATCAGAGGAACGCAGCCAGACGTGAGCGCCAGGATTGTTACGGGGGCGAGTTTGCCCGCGATCTTCTTCTAAGGGGGTGACATGCGCGCGAAGCAAGAGCTCTCAAGCGAGACAGCCGCCGGCTTACTATCGCTAGCGCGGGATGCACTCGGAACGTTCACTCGGTGGTTTTCGGATCACGTTGATCCTCTCGCCCGAGCGTCCTATCCCCTCGAACGCGCCGCTTGGCAGAAAGAATTAGATCTGATCACCGATCTCATGGACCGTCCCGAGCGCATCCGAATTGCTTTCGTGGGCACTACCGGCGCGGGAAAGTCCACTTTCCTCAATGCGGTCTTGGGCCAAGAAGTCCTACCCGTCGGTGTCATGCAGCCGTGTACCTCGTTCGTCACCTCCGTAAGGCACTCAAGCGACCACTGTCAGGTCAGCGTTCGCTTCTCATCTCGCGAGGAGTGGGACCGAGACCTCGAAAACCTCATCGCCGCCTTCAGCCCGGGCGAAACGGATGAGCCGCCAGAAGGCCGCGCGGAGTCCCGACGCCTCATGGAAGCCGCACGAAAACGCATTCAAGCCGTCTACGAGACTACGCTCACAGAGAAGACCGACGCCGCCTCTCTGCGCAAACTCACCCTGCCAACCGCCGCGCGTGACATCTTCGATGCTGGCTCGGTCGCCACCAACGACTTCGCAGACGCCAAGGAGATGCTTGCCTACCTTCGCAAGCTCATCCGGGGGGAGAGTTCCCTCTGGCCACTGGTGAAGGAAGTCAGCGTGGCGGGGCCATACCCTTGCCTGACGGGCGGATTGGAACTCGTTGATCTACCCGGCCTCAACGACCCGAACGAGGCCCGCGTAGAGGTGACACGCGAATATCTCAGAACGTCTCCGTTTGTGTGGGTCATCTTCTCTATGGTTCGCGGCCTTACCGAAGACA
Organism: Candidatus Binatia bacterium; assembly: GCA_023150935.1. NCBI lineage: Bacteria > Candidatus Binatota > Binatia (SeqCode) > Binatia bacterium. Next base: position 514,428 of record JAKLJW010000001.1, read on the forward strand.
TCCAGCGGATTCTGCGCGACGAGAAACTTCTGCGAACTCTCGTGTTGAGCGGCACCTATGGCGCGCTCTCCCTCGTGGGGACAAAAGCGGACGACATCGACACAAACAACGCCCCCCAACTAGGGCTGGAAGAGGACTGTTCTATTCCTGATTTGATCACAGCCTATCGGGAGCAGACCGTCACGCAGGTGCGCGAACAGCTTGAGCAGATGGTTCGTGACCTCGCTTCTCCAGATCACCACGACCCGACCCTTCAGCGAATGATCGCGCTCGCCCGCGAAGTCCGGGTCCACGCGACGTCAGCCAGTGCCTACATTAAGCTGAAGGGCATTGCTCCGCTGAGGAAGTCCTATGGCCTCGACACCGCGGATGACACGGGAATTCCGCTCGTTCATCAGCATCTGGCGGAGATAAGCGCAGCCGCCGCAGGCGATTTCAACGCCCAATCCGCCTTGAAGCGGCTCGAACAGTTGCGCGATGAGATCGCCTTTTTTTTTCGTGGAAAGGCACAGCCTCCCACTGCCGAATTGGAGGAGGCTCGCGGCAGATTCCACAGAGAGCGAGAAGAACTCAGTCAACGAATTCGCGATGCCCACACCCGGGCCAGCGACCAACTCAAGCTCAAGCGTGAACAGTTTCTTGAGAAGATTGACCCACTTTTTCGCGCGAGCGTTCAAGGGGTTAACCGAGCGACCGTAGGGTGGACGGGAATCCACTGGGCGACCCTACGGGCAATCGTCCGAAGCAACGGCGTGTTCAAGAGCCCAAGCACCGGTCGGTCGTTCGACCTGAACGGGGACTTGGCCGAGCCGTTGCTAGACCAACTCCCCGTCACATGGGAGAAGTATTTCACCGACGATCTAACCCGAACAACCGAGGAGTTCAGCGTACGCGTCACAGAGTGCTGCAAGAGCTTCTGTGACAAGATCACCCTCATCGTCGAACTAATGTTCCACAAGGGCGTGAAGGGCGTAAGCGATCAACTGCGGTGGTTCCAAGACAAGGTCGCCTTGTTGTCGAACTCCTCCATGACGAGGGTCGTCGCACTGGTTCGGGAGCGACGCGCGGAACTCGCTGCAAAAATGCCGGAAGTAGCTCGCGGGTGCATGCAACCAGCATACGATGCCTCCAAGCAGGAGGCCGGGACCGGCATGAAGCAGCGAATCCTCCAGCACATCCAATCGCAAGCAACTGCGTCTGCACGACCGATCTTTTCCACGATTCATTCTGATCTATTGGAGGGCCTCACCGACCTTGAAGTGCTGATTGCCGGCATGCTGAGCGATCTTGCGAAGGCCGCAGAGGAGCAAGCTCGAAGCGTATCCCACAACGCGAACCTCGATGTGGATGAGGCTACGATAGATCCGGTTATCGCTGGACTACTAAATGCCCTCCCGAGTGTGCAATGAGTGGCCGTAAGAAACTCATCGAAGTCGCCCTCCCGCTCGACGCCATCAACAAGGCGTCGGCTCGGGAGAAGTCGATCCGGCACGGCCATCCGTCCACCTTGCACCTCTGGTGGGCACGGCGGCCGTTGGCAGCGGCCCGGGCCGTGATCTTCGCGCAGATGGTCGACGACCCGTCGGCGTGCCCGGACCTCTTCCCGACCGAGAAGGCACAGGAGAAGGAACGCCAGCGGCTCTTCAAGATCATCGAGGACCTGGTGCAGTGGGAGAACACCACCAACGAGGCGGTGCTGGAGAAAGCACGCGCCGAAATCTGGCAGAGCTGGCGACGAGCGTGTGAGGATTTCAGGAAGCGGGAAGCGGGGAGCGGGAAGCGGGAGGCAGGGAGCGGGAAGCGGGGAGCGGGAAGCGGGGAGCGGGAAGCGAGGAGCGGGGAGCGGGAAGCGCGGAGCGGGAGAAGGAAGCCGCTCCCTGCTCCCCGCTCCCAGCCGCTCCCTGCTCCCCGCTTCCCGCTTCTCTCTTCAACCCCGACAAGCTGCCTGCCTTCCACGATCCGTTCGCCGGCGGTGGGGCGCTGCCGTTGGAGGCACAGCGGCTAGGGCTGGAAGCGTATGCCAGCGACCTGAACCCCGTGGCCGTGCTCATCAACAAGGCGATGATCGAGATCCCGCCGAAGTTCGCCGGACAGCCGCCGGTCAACCCGGAAGTGAGGAGTGAGTGGAGAGGAGAGAGGAGTGAGTGGGAAGTAGGGAGGAGTGAGTCGGAGGTACAAACCGGGCACATAGGTAACAGATTGGACCGGGCACATGGGTAACACCTACAGGCATGGGCACCAAGGAGGTG